>DATNNI010000527.1:0-2069 GCA_035601915.1 Xanthobacteraceae bacterium | reverse complement strand
CAGTGCCGAATCCGGGGCTGGATACTAGTCGGGCGAACTGTGGATTTCCACCGCTTCTGCTTGTTTTAACAAGGTTTTGTCGCTCGCTTTTCCTAACGAAAACGTCGTTGCAGGTGCGAACGATCCGCCTGCGGGACCGGCTAGTGTGACGCATCAAACCATCGAGATAAGATATTGGAAAGAATGACGATTTTTTGCGGAGCAAGCCGGGGAGGGTCGAAATTTCTTGCCGCTCAGGAGGTTACGCTGCTGTGCACCACCCATTTCGCTATGGTCTAAGGTCTAATCTGTCATGCGCAAACCGTTTGAGAATGTGCCGCGGCAAGACCCGATCGAGGCGGCGCGGCGCGGGGCGGCGCCGGAGAAGCGCCGCCGGTTTTACGAGACCGTAAGCAGCGCGGCTCTCGCGGCTGGCGGCGGCTTTGAAGTGCTGCTCGATGGCAAGCCAGTGCGAACTCCGGCGGGCTCCATCCTTGCCGCGCCATCGGCTCCGCTTGCGCAGGCCATCGCCGCGGAATGGCAAGCGCAGGGCGAGGTGATCAATCCCGCAAGCATGCCGCTCACGCGCCTCGCCAACACAATCATCGACGGCGTGTCCGATCGGGCGGATGCGGTGGCGGCGGAAGTGAAGAAGTATCTCGCCTCCGATCTTATTTGTTATCGCGCGACTTCGCCGCAAAAGCTCGTCGAACGCCAGGCGCAGCATTGGGATCCGATTGCGGCGTGGGCCGAGACGGCACTCAGCGCGCGCTTTTTGGTGACCGACGGCGTCGTGCACATTGCGCAGCCGGACGAAGCCCTTATGGCGGCGGCCGCCGCCGTTCCGCAGGACGCGTGGCGGCTTGGCGCTGTCCATGCCGCGACCACCTTGGCGGGCTCAGCGCTGATCGCACTTGCGCTCGTGGAAGGACGGCTGTCCGCCGACGAGGCGTGGGCGGCCGCGCATGTCGACGAGGACTGGAATATTGCGCAATGGGGCGAGGACGAACTCGCCATGCAGCGCCGCACGTTCCGCTTCGCCGAGTTTGCCGCCGCGGCGATGGTGCTGCGTTTGGTATAGACCGCGTCGGGCGATGGCTGCCGAGCTAACGCTTCGCCGATCGAGATTATTAGAGATCGCTCTTTAACTGCCGCGTAACGCGCCACACCGTATTGCCGACATCATCCGCGATGAGGAGGGCACCCGACTTGTCAAACGCGACGCCGACCGGGCGTCCCCGTGCTTTGTCGCCGTCAAGGAATCCAGTGACGAAGTCCTGGGCCTTGCCGCTCGGACGACCGTCCGCGAACGGCACGAAGACAACCTTGTAACCGTTGAAGTCAGGCCTATCCCAACTGCCGTGCTCGCCGACAAACGCTCCGCCGCGGAAAGCATCGGGAAGGCCGGCGCCGGTATTGAAGGCAAGACCGAGCGGGGCAACGTGAGAGCTCAGCGCGTAATCGGGAACGATGGCCTTCGCGACCAAATCGGGACGCTGCGGCTGCACGCGCGGATCAAGATGCTGGCCGTAATAGCTGTATGGCCAACCGTAAAAGCCGCCGTCTTTGACCGACGTGAGATAGTCCGGCACCAGATTGGGACCAAGTTCGTCGCGCTCGTTCACGACGGTCCACAAAGCGCCGGTTTGCGGCTCCAAGCTCAGCCCATTCGGGTTGCGCAGACCACTGGCGAAGATGCGCCAGCGTCCCGAGCTGCGGTCGACCTCCCAAATGGCGGCGCGGTTTTCTTCAGCCTGCAATCCGTTCTCGGTGATGTTGCTGTTCGAACCCACGCCCACATAGAGGAGCGATCCGTCGCGGCTGGCGACGAGACTCTTTGTCCAGTGATGGTCGATCGGGCCGCCAGGAAGCGGCGTGAGCGTCGTGCCCGGCGCGGTGATTGTCGTGTCCCCGTCTTTGTAGCGATACCGCACAATCGCATCGGTATTGGCGACGTAGAGGTCATTACCAACTAGCGCCACGCCGAACGGCGAATTCAGGTTGTCGAGAAAGACGCCGTGGCTCGCCGCGGCGCCGTCGCTTCCCAGGCCGTGCAACAGCGTGATTCGATTGCTCTTCTGTGCGCCGGC
>DATNNI010000526.1:0-2608 GCA_035601915.1 Xanthobacteraceae bacterium | reverse complement strand
CGCTGATCAAGGTGATAGGCCGCGATGTGTGGATCGGCATCTGGGCGTTCATTTTGGCGATCGTTGCAACCACGCAATGGGAGCGGACGGAAGGCGGCCGCAAGCCGGAGGCCGCGGAAATCTGGCGCCGTTTTCCCAAATTCATTATCGGCTTTCTGATCGCTTCGCTGTTTCTAACCGCCGTGACCGCCTCGTACAGCCTTGCCGATTTCAACAAGACCGTGGGGCCGGGGTTGGTGGCGCCGGTCAAAGACTTGCGGACCTGGGCTTTCATTTTTTGCTTCCTCAGCATCGGACTGACCACGCGCTTTGGCGAACTGGCAAGCGCCGGTAGAAAGCCGTTCCTCGCTTTCAGCGCCGGCGCAATTGTCAACGTGGTCATCGGCTTTGTATTGTCCGCGTTCGTCTTCGCGGCGCACTGGGAGAATCTCACGCGCTGATCCGCGTCGATGGACGCGCTCAGGCGGGATGTCTCGAAAGAATGGCGAATGGACCCTAGCGAAGTGCCAGCTCGCGGACGCTGCGCGCATTGCGAGAGCTTCCGCGGCGACCCCAAAGACCTGGAAGCCTTGTTGCCGGGTTTGACGAGTTTAAGTTCGGCATATGCGTCGGTCCGGTCCGACGACGGCGTCTGCATGCGCCATGATCGATTTGTCGGAGCGCGATCGTCCTGCGCCGACTTTTCTCCGGTAGCGCTGGGCAATTCCCCTAAATAGCGGAGCGTATTGGCGACATGCGCGCGTCGTGCGCGCATGTCGCCGTTGACATCGGCCGCTTCCGGAACGAAGTAGCAACGAGGCGCTCAGCGCGCCGTGTTGGGGAGTGGCGAGAAAGATGCGACGCGCCGGAAGTGCCGACCTGCCTTTACACAACGGCCAAGTGCCGAAATGGCTGGCCGAGCGGATGGCGCGGCTCGGCGCGATCATCGCGCAGGCCGTCATCCAGCACTACGGGCGCGAAGAATTCCTGCGCCGGCTGGCGCATCCTTTCTGGTTTCAATCGTTCGGCGCCGTCATGGGGATGGATTGGCACTCCTCGGGTATCACCACCAGCGTTCTTGGCGCGCTCAAACGCGGTCTCGCTCCGCTCGAAGGCGAACTTGGCCTGCATGTATGCGGCGGCCGCGGCAAACATTCGCGCCGCACGCCGCACGAATTGCGCGCCATCGGCGAGCGCGTCGGCCTCGACGGTGACGGCCTTGCGACGGCGAGCCGGCTCGTCGCCAAGGTCGATAGCGCCGCCGTGCAGGATGGTTTCGAACTATACCTTCACGGCTTTATCGTCGCCGATGACGGCGAATGGGTCGTGGTGCAGCAAGGCATGAACGGCGAAAGCAAAACGGCGAGGCGCTATCATTGGCTCTCGCATGGCTTGAAAAGCTTTGTCGAAGAACCGCACACCGCGATTGAGGGACAGGCGCAGGGCGAAATCATCAATCTCACCGATCGGCGCGCCGCGCCGTCGCGGGGAAAGCAACTCGAACTTCTCGCTTCGCATGGACCGGACCGCATCACCCGCGAGCTGGCCGCGCTCGCCGCCGCGCGCAATCCGCCCGCGCAGGCGCAATTGCCGTTTCTCACCATGCCGGCGCATCACGACGTCCGCGCTGAAGACATTCAGCTGCGGCGGCTGCACGGCAATCTCGTTGCCGCCGCCGAGCGCGGGCCGGTCGATTTTGCCGAACTCTTGCTGACGCCGGGCGTCGGCGGTCGCACGGTGCGGGCGCTTGCGCTTGCGCTGGTCGCCGAGGTCGTGCACGGCGCGCCCTTTAGGTTCAGCGATCCGGCGCGCTTTTCGCTCGCCCACGGCGGCAAGGACCGGCATCCGTTCCCGGTGCCGATCAAGGTTTATGACGAGACCATTCGCGTGCTCAAATCGGCGGTGCATCAGGCCAAGCTTGGCCGCGATGACGAACTCGCGGCGCTGCAACGGCTCGATCGCGAATCGCGAAAACTCGAGCGAGCGGCAACCGGTCCGACGGTTGAGCAAGTCATCGCTGAAGAACGTGCGCAATCGCCGCAATACGGCGGTCGTAGCGTGTTCGGTTGGGAGCGCAAAAGCATCTAAGCCGGCGGTAACGCTGCGCCAGTTTAAAACTGAGGAAGCCATTGGCGAAATGCCGCGGGCGAGGGGACGAACGTGGCCGATGATGCGGACGTGATTATTATCGGCGCCGGCCTGGCCGGCCTTGTCGCCGCCGCCGAAATCATCGATGCGCGGAAGAAAGTCATTGTCGTCGATCAGGAAGGGGAGCAATCGCTTGGCGGGCAGGCCTTCTGGTCGCTCGGCGGCCTGTTTTTGGTCGACTCCCCCGAACAGCGCCGGCTGGGCATTCGCGATTCGCGGGCGCTGGCGCTTGCGGATTGGCTCGGCACGGCCGGATTCGATCGCGAGGAGGATTTTTGGCCGCGAAAATGGGCACAAGCGTATGTCGACTTTGCCGCCGGCGAGAAACGCTCATGGCTGCGCCAGCGCGGTATCCGCTTCTTTCCCGTCGTCGGCTGGGCGGAGCGCGGCGGCGGCAACGCGAGCGGCCACGGCAATTCGGTGCCGCGCTTTCATCTGACCTGGGGTACCGGACCAGGCGTGCTCGCGCCCTTTGTGCAGC
>DATNNI010000525.1:0-18539 GCA_035601915.1 Xanthobacteraceae bacterium | reverse complement strand
TTCTTCGAATTTGTTGGGCGCGCCGAATGGCACATATTCTTCGGCCGTGACCTTGCCGCCGTTCTCGGCGATGTATTTCTTGGCCTGTTCGTTACACTTGCGCGGCCAGACGTAATCGTCGCCGATCATGTAAATCGATTTTGCACCCTTGTCCTTCATCATCCAGGCGAGCGACGGCCGAATCTGCTGCTCCGGTGTATCTGCCGTGACGTAGGTGTTGAACGAACACTCACTGCCTTCGTAAACCGGTGTATAGACGTATGGCACCTTGCCCTTGATGGTGCCGACTAGCGCCTCGCGCGTGGCGCTGTCGTGCGAGCCGACAAAGACGTCGACATTTTCCTCGAGCATGAGGCGGATCGCCGATTTCGTCGTTTCAGCGGGCGGTCCGCCGGCGTCGGTCGGAATGAGCTTGATCTGGCGTCCCAAAATACCGCCGGCCTTGTTGATTTCCTCGGTCGCAAGTTCAGCACAGGCGCGCTGAGTGGGACCGAACAAGGACGCCGGTCCGCTCAATGCTATGAACAGGCCGATTTTGAACTCATTGGCTGCGGCGGCCGGCCGGATCAGTCCGGGCATCGTACCGAAGGCAGCGCCGGCGGCGGCGGCGCCGAGAAGCGTTCGCCGCGTTGGTCCCTGTTTGCGCATGCTCATTTGCTTCTCCTCCTGTTTGTAGTTTGCCGAACAATCATAAGGGTGTGCGCGGCGCCGGCGGCCGCGGGAACAAATTCTCGACCGCTGCCGCGATGGCCAACAATTGCTGGTCGCTTGCCTCCGGACCCGACAGCTCGATGCCCACAGGCAATCCGGCAGCAGTCGTTCCGACCGGCAAGCTAATACCGGGAATACCGCCGACGCTGCCCGGACTGGTATTGCTGATGAAGGTCGGAAATGTCGGTGCTGCTTTGCCGTTGAGCAGAAACGTTTCATCGTCTCCGATTTTCGCAGCCGGCGCCGGAGTCGTCGGGAATACAATGGCGGCGATGTCGTGCTCGCGGAAATGTCGACTGTAGGTATCTTGGAGGACTTTTCGCTGCTCTAGCGCTTGGCGGTAGGCTGTCTCGGGGACCGCACCAGCGCCGGTCAGGCTTTGCAGGATCCCCTTTACGTCGGGGCTCGCGACTTTGGCGACGAGACCGGCGTAGTCCAGTCCAGTTTGATGCTCGGCGAGATAGACATTGAGATCGGCAACCGTTTCGTAAAGCGCGATCGGGAAGCCGGCCTCGTGATCAAGTCTGGCTTCCTCGCTCATATCGACATCGACCAACTCGATGCCGGCATCAGCCAGCCGGTCCAGTGCGCTTCGGCAAATTTTTTCAAGTTCGGTGTCAAGATTTTCCCAAAAATGCTGCCTGGGCACGCCAAGGCGCAGCCTCTTGAGTCGCGCCGCCGCTGCCTCGGTGGGGCCGCCAGTCACGACGCCGTCGAGCAGGGCGCAATCGGCGACGCTGCGCGTCATTGGGCCAGCGGTGTCGCGCGTATGTGAAATCGGCACGATACCGGCCTGCGACCACCGGCCCGTCGTCGGGCGAAAACCAACGATCCCGCACAGCGCAGCCGGAATTCGCACCGATCCCCCGGTGTCCGAGCCGATGCCGCCTGGCACTACCCTTGCCGACACGGCGACGCCGGTCCCGCCGCTCGACGCGCCGGGAATGCGGTCCGGCGCGTACGGATTCCGCGCGGGACCGTGAGCAGCATTGTTGTTGCTGATGCCGTAGGCGAGTTCGTGGAGGTTGGTCTTGCCGAAGTTGATGGCGCCCGCCGCGAACAGCTTGTCGACAATTGCGGCGTTGCGCTTAGGGCGGTTGTTGGCCAGACCCGGCGTGCCGCCGGTCGTAGGCATCTCGGCCGTATTAAGGTTATCCTTGAGCGCCAGCGGTACCCCATGGAGTGGGCCGAGCGATGTGTTTGTGCCGCGCTGCTTGTCGGCCTTGCGTGCGGCCTCGCGGACGCGATCAGGATCGAGCGCTATAAAGGCGTTGAGACTGGCAAAGGTAGCCGCGCGGGCCAATAACGCTTCCGCCAATTGCTCCGCGGAAATCTCGCCGGCGCGGATCGCCTTCGCTGCCGCGCCAACTCCAAGATCGTGAAGCGTTGCCATATTGGTACTCGCAACCACCTATTGAGCGATCGGAGTTATTGCCGATCACCGCACTCTTTAATGTATCGCCGGCCGCCCCCCGACCATCGGCATAAATGTTGACCCGTCATAGCAGCCGCTGCCGGGAAATCGCCGCCGCGAGTTCTGCCCGATTGGCACAGCCGCTTTTGGCCATGGCGTTAGAAAGGTGAGTGCGTACCGTGCCAAAGCCGATGCCCAGTATCCGGGCGATGTCACGGTCCGTGCAGCCGCGGGCGACCAGGGCGGCGACCTCATTTTCTCTCGGCGTTAGTCCGTCGTGCGCTTCGCAGCGAAGGAGCGCCCGGCGCAAATGCGGCTCCAGCGCGTCGAGCAGGTCAGTATCGCGTTCGCAGAAATCGGGACGGCCGCTTCCCCGCCAGATGCGCAGATCACCGAGATCGCGCTCGCGGTCGAAGATGAACATGTTGACGCCGTGATGCAGTCCGTCCCGCGCCAGGAAATCATTATAGAACTCGGTTCGCACTAGTCTGTCGCGTCGGATTACCTCATCCACCAGCGTTGCGCGGCGCCGGGCGCGGAGCTGGAACGTCATCGGATCGCGGAACTGATACCAATCCTCGTAGCGGCGAAGATTGCCCGGCGCCATGTTGAAACTGAGCGCCTCGTCGAAACGCTGCTTGCGGGAATTCCAAACATACGAAGCGCCGAAGTCCCCGCGCAACAACCGCATGACGTCCGCAAAGATCACCGAGCGCGCGTCGACGTCCGGCCCCAGACGCTCAAGTCGCGCGACGATATCGCCGAACAGGCGCAGCTCATCGCCGGTGATGTCGCGAATAACGGTATCCATACCGCCGCCCCGCCGCCACAGAACCCCACCTAAGCCGGCAGATTGCGCAGAAATTGTTCCTGCGCGGCAGCGAAGCTGTCAAGGCCGCTTGTTAGCCATCAGCTGCCGCGGACGCGGGCAGCGCCGAATATTGCAAGGCGGCGTGCTGCTCCGGCGCTCAGTCGCGGACCGCTTGGCGGGAATCCTGCTAATCTGCCGCTCCCTAGCGCTTCCCTTGCCGAAAAGGGCCATGAAGCAAGCCTCACGCTCTCGCGTTCTCCGCTCGCGGATCACTACCCAAGGTATCGACCGGGCGCCTCATCGCGCCTTTATGCGCGGGATGGGGCTCGACGACGACGCAATGGCACGCCCCTTTATCGGTATTGTGAGCACGGCGGCCGAGACGAGCCCCTGCAACGGCAATCTCGCCGAGCAGGCGGCGCATGCCCACGCCGGCGTCGCCGCTGCCGGCGGCACGCCGCGAGCATTCACGACGATATCGGTGTCGGACGGCATCAGTATGAATCACCAGGGAATGAAATGTTCTTTGGTTTCGCGCGAGGTGATCGCCGATTCGATCGAACTGGTGGTGCGGGGGCACGCTTATGATGGCCTGGTCGGCTTTGGCGGCTGCGACAAGAACCTGCCGGGCATCATGATGGCGATGGTTCGTTGTAACGTTCCAGCCGTCTTCGTGTTCGGCGGCGCATCTCTCGTGGGGGACTACCGCGGCAAGCCCGTGTCGGTTCTGACGACCTACGAGGCCGCCGGCGCCGTGATGACCGGCGCCCTACCAGCGAGCGAACTCGACGCTATCGAACGGACTGCAGTCCCGACATTCGGCGCCTGTCCGGGACAGTTCACCGCTAACACGATGGGGATGGTTTCGGAGGTGCTTGGGCTCGCGCCGCTTGGCTCGTCGATGGTTCCCGCTGTTTATGACGAGCGCGCCGCTATCGCAACGCGCGCGGGGCATCTCGTTATGCAAATCTTGGAGAATGGCGGACCGTTACCGCGCGACCTGGTCACGCGGGTGAGTTTGGAAAACGCCTGCGCCATCGTCGCTGCGACCGGCGGTTCGACCAATGCCGCACTGCATATTCCCGCGATCGCCCACGAAGCCGGGATCCGCTTCACCCTTGAGGACGTTGCTGCCGTATTTGAGCGCACGGCGCTAATCGGCAACTTGCGCCCGGCCGGCGACTATCATGCGCAAGACGTGTACCGCGTCGGCGGCGTGCCGATGATTGCGAAAGCGTTGATCGCGAGCGGACATATTGATGGGCAAACGCTTACCCTTGGTGGCGAGACGCTGGCGCAGGCGTGCTCTGGCGCGCCCGATCCGGACGGGGAGGTGATCCGGGCGCCGGATAACGCGATTTCGCGGACGGGCGGTGTGGTTGTGCTTAAAGGCAATCTTGCGCCCGACGGCGCGCTCATCAAAGTCGCGGGCCTCGTCTCGCTGGTGCATGAAGGCCCGGCCCGTGTATTCGAGAATGAGGAAGAGTGCATGGCTGTCATTCGCGCCCGCTCTTACGCTGCCGGCGACGTGTTGGTGATCCGCAATGAGGGGCCGAAAGGCGGCCCCGGCATGCGCGAAATGCTGGGACCAACGGCGCTGATTTACGGTCAAGGCATGGGCGAGCGTGTGGCGCTTGTCACAGATGGGCGATTTTCCGGCGCAACCCGCGGCATGTGCGTCGGCTACATTTCGCCGGAAGCGGCCACCGGGGGTCCGATCGGACTGCTACGCGACGGTGACCGCGTACGGATCGATGCCGTCGCTCGCCGGCTAGACTGTCTCGTGGATGAGACGGAGCTTGCGCGGCGGCGGACCGCTTGGAAGGCGAGCGCTCGTAAGGTACCCCTCGCTGGAGCGCTGGAAAAATACGCGGCGCAGGTCGGTTCTGCGCATCTTGGCGCTGTTACTCACAGCGGCAATTTGCAGTGGGAGGTTGAAGAGCCGGAGAATGGGTGATGCGCCGTAATCTCCCGGGAAAAGTTTAAAGTTCAGGCGGAGGCTGAACAAACCACGGGGGCATAAATCGCTGTCTGCTCAAGCCTAGGGAAGCCGTCTGCCAAGTTCATCCTCCAGGTAAGTACGAACGGTCTCGTCCAATGACTGGTCCGGCGGTAGCGCGTGTGATCCAGAAACGCATTCCGGCCGCGCTTTGGGGGCGCGGCCGGAAGTCTTTAGGCCAGAACGTGGCGATTAGTTATAGTCTTTCTTGCAGGGCGGATTGTCGCGGCCCGGCGGCACAAACTTGTCGAATACCGCCTTGGAGAAGCCGAGGCGCTCTTGCACGTTCGGAATGGTCTTCACCACCTTGCTGATCAAGTCGCCTTTTTCGTCTTTGACGACTTCGGTGATGAAGTTGGTGCCGATCGCCTGGCGGTTCTCGTCGAGCGTGATGCGCCCGTTTGGCGAGTCAAGGTCGGTCTTGTTCAACGCTTCGCGGAACGCCTTATTGTTGTTGCTTAGGTCGCCCTTAACCTCGTCGAGCGCCTTAAACACGGAGTCCACCGAGTTGTAATAGTTGATGGCAAGCAGCGAAGGACTGGCGAAGGCGTTTTTGAAATAACCGGTCTTGGCATGCTGCTGGTAGGCTTTCACGAAGGCCTGCCATTTCGGATTTGGGTCGTTGTCGGCCATGCCGCTCGCGGCAATAGTGCCGATCAACGCGTCCTTCGCCTTTCCTTTCGACGACAGCACGGTCTGGTCGACCATGATAGAGCCGCCGATCAGGTGGGCGTGACCGCCGGCCTGCTGGTACTGGTTGAGGAAGTTCACGGCGTCGGCGCCGCCGAGGCCGAGATAAACCGCGTCAACATCTTCCGACAGAAGCTGCGGGATGTAGGAAGCGAAATCCTTCGTCCCGAGCGGTACCCACAGACGCTTGGTGATTTGTCCGCCGGCCTTACAATATTCGACCGTCAGTCCCATGACCTGCGTGTAAACGAACGCATAATCTTCGCCGATGGTGGCGATCTTTTTGTAGCCTTTGACGTTGTAGGCGTAGTCGCCAAGGCCCGCGTGCCATTGCGCACCATCCATGTTGGTGCGGTAGAACGTCGGCGAGGGAGTGATACCGGCAGACGGATCGCCATAGGTGGTCTCCAGCGCGCCGGATGCCGCGTTCATGACCGTAATCTGCGGCTGGGTCTTCGAATAGTCGCGGATGGCGATGCCTTCCGAGCCCGACAGCGGCGAAATGAGAACGTCGACCTTGTCTTGCTCGACGAGTTTCTTGGCCGCGCGGACCGCCGAGTCCGGACTGGCGTCGGTTGAACCGACGATGGTCTCGATTTCCTTGCCGCCTGCCTTGCCGCCGTGTGCTTCGACCCCGAGGTCGTAGCCGCGCATCCCGTCCTCACCGAGCACGGTATAGGTACCTTCGAGCGTCGCGGTGACGCCGATCTTGAGTTTGTCGGCGGCGTTGACCGCTCCGGTGCCGACCATCGCGGCAAAACCGGCGACGGTCGCCAATAGTATGCCCTTGCGCATGAGGTTTCCTCCTGTTGACAGCGCTGTTGCGCCGGCCGAATGCGGTTTTTGAGTTTTCTTAATGGGGCCGTCGCCCCGTGCCCCGACCGACATTAAATCGTACCAGTGGCTGGCCCAATTCCACAAGTCCACCAACGTCTAAAGCCGGGGCCACGGTCGTGTCTGCTAGTCTGATTCTTCAAATCTTCGGCCCAAAGTAGCCGTCTGCGCGCGCCTGCGGCGGATCGATTTGCCCACTTGTCAATCTGCCCTCGGCGTCGTTTAATCCCTCATACAAAACAATAACGTGCGCCTTTGTCGTGCGCCTCGGGAGGACGCGAATGAGTACGGCTTTGGCCGTCTGTCATGGCACATTCGGCCGGGTAACCGTCTATCGCCTCGACAAGCCGATGCGCACGCACGCGCACCGCGAAGGGCATTTGACTTTCCTCCTGAGCGGTCCTCCTGCAATCGTGACCGTCAGCGGGGTCCCGCATTTGGTTAACGAAACTGCGGGAGTAGCCATCAACCCTTGGCAGCCGCACGCGTTTCAGCCGTGCTCGACCGATGAGCCCTCTGTCTATCTCGTCGCCTACATTTACGATCGCTGGCTGGATCGGGACCAGGAAGGCCGCGGCAGTTTGCGGTTTGGTGAGAATGGTATCCGGGTCGGAACTACCATCCGATCGATTGCCGTCAGCCTTGCCCACACGCTCGTGACCAACGCGAGCTATCGCATCATTAATCGATACTTGAACCAGTTGTTTGATGCGAGCTTTGATGAGTCCTGGACGGGGGACACTCGGGGCAGCTTGTCCGCGAAACAACGAACGCCGATCGACTTTCGCGTGCGCAAATCGCTGCGGTTATTGGACGATGGCCTCACTCAGGGCCTGGAACTCGACACTGTCGCGCGCGATGCCGGACTTTCGCGTCCGCATTTTTATAAGCTATTTCGTGAGAACACCGGCGTGACGCCCGCGCTTTACGCCAATACCATGCGGGTCGAGCGTGCGCTCGATCGCCTGACTTCATCGCAAATCTCGGTTACCGATATAGGTTTCGAGCTTGGCTTTTCGTCACAAAGTCATTTTACACATTTCTTCGCCGCTAATGTCGGGATAGCGCCCACGCTCTACCGAACCATCGCGCGCGTGGTAAGCGATTAGCCCTGCTCGTGCGCACCGTGCGAAAAATCAGACTGTAAAACACGCCGCCGCGGGTCCGCTCGGCTAGTTTTCGCCAGCGCAGGAGTGGCAGCGGTGTCGACCATCTTTGGCGATGACGGAGCGGCTCAAGGCGGCGGACGCGGTGATGCGCTCGGCCGCTGGATCGGACGCCATCCGATCCCGGCGCTTATTATCGCCGTCGCTGTCATTTTTTTCGCGTGGCTCGTACTGGCGCCCTGGCCGGCAGGTTTCGAGGACGTATTCGGCAAGAAGCTGATTTTCATCAACGCGCTCTTTAACGGCATTACGCTCGGCGGCCTCTATTTTCTGGTGGCAACCGGCTTCACGCTGATTTTCGGCCTGATGCGCAACGTCAACCTGGCGCATGGGTCGCTCTATCTGTTCGGCGGCTATATGGGCTACGAGGCTGGCGATCTGACCGGATCGTGGCTGTTTGGTTACGTCATCGCGTTCATAAGCTGTGCGATCGTTGGCGTCGCCATGCAGTTCCTTATCTTTCGGCGCATGGAGGGCCAGGATCTGCGCCAAACCCTGGTGACGCTCGGGCTGTCGATCATTTTCTCCGATCTGATGGTCTGGGTCTGGGGCGGCAACGCGATCCAGATCGATACGCCGGAGTATCTTGAGGGGCCGATAGCGACGCCGATCGTCGTCGCCGTCAAATCGAGCGGTGAGAGCGTCTTTCTTTACTATCCGCGGGTCCGGCTGGTGATTTTTGCGGCCGCCGTCGTGATCGGCGTCGGCATGTGGCTCGCGCTCAACCGCACCCGGGTCGGCGTCATGATTCGCGCCGGTGTCGACGACCGCGACATGCTCTCAGTGCTCGGCTACCGGGTCCAGTTGCTGTTTGTACTGGTCTTTGCCTTCGGCGCCGGCCTTGCCGGTATGGCCGGCATAGTTGGCGGCACCTTCCAATCGCTATCGCTTGGCGAAGACTCGCACTTTCTGTTGGCGTCTCTGGTGGTCGTCATTGTTGGCGGCATGGGATCAATACCGGGCGCCGCGCTCGGCGCCCTCATCATCGGTGTCTCCGAGCAAATAGGTACGGTCTACTTTCAGAATTATTCGACCGTCTTGAGCTTCCTGATCATGGTCATTGTGCTTGCGCTGCGCCCGCAAGGATTGTTGGGGACACGATAATGGCGCTGCTGCAAACCGCGCAAGAAGGGACGCTCGGCGTCGGCACGGCGCAGCGCAGCGGCGATTTTAGCCAGTGGGTAGCTCGCCACGCGGCGGTTCTTTTGCTCGGCCTGTTCATGTTGCTGTTTCCCGTCATCGCCAATGATTTTTTCCTTCGGCAAATCGCCGGATGGACGATGATTCTCGGCATGATCGCCCTATCGCTGACGTTCCTTGCGGGCTACGGCGGCATGGTGAGCTTGGCGCAGATGACGGTAGCTGGTCTTGCCGGTTACATGATCGCGGTGTTTGGCGTTAGTTCGCTTCCGAAGGTCAGCCTGTTCTGGCCGTGGTGGGCAGCTGCACCGATGGCCATCGTTATCGCCGTGGCTTTCGGGACGCTCGCCGGCGCGCTCTCGGCGCGCACGGAAGGCATCTACACAATCATGATTACGCTCGCGTTGGCGACGTCTTTCTTTTATTTAACCCTGCAAAACTGGCCGATCTTTAACGGCTTCAGCGGCTTTACAACTATTCCCGCGCCGCATTTCTTTGGCGTCGATTGGGGCGCGGCGGTCCCACTCTATTACATGATCCTATTTTTCGCGGCGCTGAGTTATGCCGTCGTTCTTTACGTTTCCCGCGCGCCATTCGGTCTCGCGCTACAGGGCGTGCGCGACAATCCGCGCCGCATGGAAGCGATCGGCTACAACGTTACCGCCCATCGCATCGCCGCTTACGCTTTCGCGGCCGTAATAGCGGCAATCGGCGGCATCCTGCTCGTCTGGCAGAACAATCAGATATCGCCGTTCTCGGTGGGCGTTGACGTCGTCATCAACCTTCTGATCATCGCAGTTGTCGGAGGTCTGGGCCACCCAATCGGTCCGTTTGTTGGCGCGCTTATTTACGTGATCTTGCGCACCTTCGCGCTTGATGCGCTCGTGGCCGTTGGCCTCGACGGGCGACGTTTCCAGACGCTGATCGGATTAGGCTTCCTCGTCATCGTCCTGTTCTCGCCCGACGGCGTGGTCGGAATTTGGCGGCGCCTGAGGGACCGGGCGCGTTCATCCCAGAGGACAAGCCGCCGATGA
Source organism: Xanthobacteraceae bacterium (assembly GCA_035601915.1). Taxonomy (GTDB): domain Bacteria; phylum Pseudomonadota; class Alphaproteobacteria; order Rhizobiales; family Xanthobacteraceae; genus BOG-931. Next base: position 8,740 of record DATNNI010000525.1, on the reverse strand, counting down.
GTTCGATCGCCGAACGGATGGCGGCCGCCGGCACCGGCAACGCGATTGAGTTGCGCGGCGTGAGCCGCACGTTTGGGGCGCTGGCCGCCCTGACCGACATTACTCTCAGCGTCCGCCCCGGCGAGCGCCGCGCGGTGCTTGGATCGAATGGCGCGGGTAAGACGACGCTTCTTAACTGCGTCACCGGCGATTTTCCGCCGACAGCAGGCACGGTGCGCTTTTTCGGCGAGGACGTGACCACGCTTCCGCCGCACGAGCGTATTCGCCGCGGACTACGGCGCACCTACCAGATTTCGCTCTTGTTCTCGCGGCTCAGCGTGCGCGACAACGTCTATCTCGCGTGCCGCGGCGTGTCGCGCGGCCGCTTTTCATTCATTCGCACGCGTGCCAGCGACGGGCTTATGCAGTCGGTCGTCGATCTGATTGCCCTCGTACACCTCGAAAATGTGGCCGATCGTCCGGTCGGTGAACTGGCGCACGGCCAACAGCGTCAACTTGAGATCGCACTCGCTTTGGCGGGCGCCCCAAGATTCATTCTATTCGATGAGCCTGCGGCCGGACTTTCACCGACCGAGCGAACCGATTTGGTGGCGATTCTCACCGCGCTTCCCGCTCATATCGGTTACATCATTATTGAGCACGACATGGCAGTGGCTTTGCGCGTCGTCGAAACCGTCACGATGATGCACAACGGCCGCATTTTCAAAGAAGGCACGCCCAGCGAGATCGAGGCGGACCCGGAAGTGCAAGAACTCTATCTCGGGAGTACCGGCCATGCCTGAGCGCCGCGCCCCCGATCTTTTGGAAATCAGGGGATTGAACGTCTTTTATGGCCGCAGCCACGCACTGCAAGGCGTGGATTTGCGGCTCGAGCACGGAATCCTTTCGCTCGTCGGGCGCAACGGAATGGGCAAGACGACGCTGTGCAAGGCAATCGTTGGTCTCCTTCCGGTCGCAAGCGGCTCGATGCGTTTCATGGGCGAAGAGCTTGTCGGACGTTCGCCGGCGGAGATCGCTCAGCTCGGCCTCGGCTATGTTCCGCAAGGACGGCGATTGTGGCCCTCACTCACCGTTGATGAGCATCTACGGCTCGCCACCGGCAATGGGCGAGGATACTGGAATATCCCGCGTGTTTATGAAGCTTTCCCGCGCTTGGCTGAGCGTCGCAACAACCGCGGCAATCAGCTCTCCGGCGGCGAGCAGCAGATGCTCGCTATTGCCCGCGCGTTTCTTCTCAATCCGCGCTTGTTGATCATGGACGAGCCGACCGAAGGGCTTGCGCCGGTGATAGTCCAGCGCGTCGAAGAAATTTTGGTCAATCTCGGTGAACAAGGCGAAATCGGTGTTCTCGTCGTCGAGCAGAACATCGGCGTCGCGTGTGCGGTCGCCGAAAAAGTCGCCATCATGATCAACGGCCGCGTCAACCGGGTGATGGAAGCGGCCCGGCTCGAAGCGGATCGTGAACTGCAACAGCGTCTCCTCGGCGTCGGCCAGCACGCCGAGGAAGATGAGGTGCGGGAGGAGATCGCAGCCGTCACGGGCGGAGAAGGGGCCGCCCATCCAGCCAGACCGCGCGGTCCGGTGCGCGTCTACACTTCCAATCCGGCGCCGCCGACGCGCTGGTCGCTGCCGATATCCGTAGCCCAAATCGAGGGCGCCGCACGGACGCGCACGAGTACCCCCGAATTGGCGACGTCCGGCGCCGTCACGCCTGCGGTCGAATTGCGGCCGATTCAGCGCGGCGGCGTTGCTCCGGTGATCGTCGCCGGAACCCTCGACACCAAGGGGGTGGAGCTGCGCTTTTTGCGCGATCAGATTGCGGCCGCGGGCGTGCGCGTCGTTCTGGTCGATCTTTCGACGTCCGGCGGCCCGTCGCCTGCGGACGTGCCACCGCATCATGTCGCCACTTATTTTCGCGGCGGCCCGAATGCGGTGTTCACCGGCGATCGCGGTGCCGCCATCACTGCAATGGCGGAGGCGTTTGAAGCCTGGATCCGCCGGCAGGACCGGGTCGGCGGACTGATCTCCGCCGGCGGCTCCGGCGGCAGTTCGCTGGTCGCGCCCGCCATGCGGGCGTTGCCGATCGGAGTGCCAAAGGTTCTGATTTCGTCGGTGGCTTCCGGCAACGTCGCGCCTTACGTCGGGCCGTCCGACATTCTGATGCTCTATTCGGTAACCGACATCGCCGGATTGAATTCCGTGACGCGGCAAATTCTCGCCAACGGTGCCGCGGCCATGGTCGGCATGGTGAAAGCGCGCGGCGCCGCCGCGACGGAGCCGGATCGGCGCCCGGCGCAGCGCGGCGCCGAAAAGCCGGCGATCGGCCTGACGATGTTCGGTGTGACTACGCCCTGCGTCGACGCCGTTGTAGATGCGCTTGAAGACGATTTCGAGTGCCTCGTTTTCCACGCCACCGGCGTCGGCGGGCAATCGATGGAAAAGCTTGTCGATTCCGGCGATCTCGCGGGCGTGATCGACATCACCACGACGGAGGTTTGCGATCTTCTTTGCGGCGGCGTCCTGCCGGCAACCGAAGACCGTTTCGGTGCAATCATCCGCACGCGCGTGCCCTATATCGGTTCGTGTGGGGCGCTCGACATGGTCAATTTTGGTCCCATGGCCAGCGTTCCCGAGCGCTATCGCGGCCGTACGTTGCACGTCCACAACCCGACGGTGACGTTGATGCGCACCACGCCCGAAGAGAGTGCACGCATCGGGCGCTGGATCGGCGAGCGGCTCAATCTGATGGAAGGGCCAGTGCGCTTCTTCCTGCCAGAGGGCGGCGTGTCGGCGCTCGACGCGCCGGGCCGGCCATTCTCCGATCCGCGCGCGGATGAGGAATTGTTCAAGGCGCTGGAAACGACCGTGCGGCAGTCCTCATCGCGCCGTTTGATCCGCGTGCCGGCAAACATCAACGACGCCCAATTTTCGGCCGACATCGCTGGCGAGTTTCGCCGTTTGTTCGGCGGTCGGCTTACTCGCCGACGAGCAAGGGGATAGAGCCGTGCCTCACATTCCGCGGTCCGAGATCCTGGCGCGGTTCCACGCGATGAAAAATCGGGGGGAACCGATCATTGGCGCCGGGGCCGGCACCGGCATCTCTGCCAAGGTGGAGGAGAAGGGCGGCGCTGATCTCATCGTGATCTACAACTCCGGACGCTACCGAATGGCCGGCCGCGGCTCGCTCGCGGGCATGATGCCGTTCGGCGACGCCAACGGCGTCGTTCTAGACATGGCGCGCGAGGTTCTGCCCGTCGTCGGATCAACTCCGGTGCTTGCCGGTGTTTGCGGCACCGATCCATTCCGGCAGATGGACGTGTTTTTGGACGAGATCATCCGCCTCGGCTTTAGCGGCGTGCAGAATTTCCCGACGGTCGGACTGATCGACGGCACGTTCCGGGTGGGTCTCGAGGAAACCGGAATGGGGTACGGCTGCGAAGTCGACATGATCGCCAAGGCGCGTGCGCGCGATCTCCTTACTACTCCCTATGTTTTCAATCCGGCAGAGGCCGAAGCGATGGCCCGCGCCGGCGCCGACGTACTGGTCTGTCATTTCGGCCTCACGGTCGGCGGATCAATCGGAGCCGCGACAGCGACCAAGCTGGAAGACTGTCCGGCGCTCACTGATGAAATGGCCGAGGCGGCGTTGGCGGTCAATCGCGATGCCTTGATCCTCGTTCACGGCGGCCCGATCGCGGAACCGGCCGATGCTGATTACGTCCTTAAACGTGCCCGCCACTGTGATGGTTTTTACGGTGCGTCTTCGATGGAGCGTCTGCCCGTCGAGCGCGCGCTTTTCGAGCAGGTAGTGAAATTCAAGGCAATCAAGAGAGCTTAGCGTAGGGTGAAGAACGGCCCGGCCGGATCGAGCATCCGGCGGGGCAGGGAGGAAGGAAGATGTCCGTCGCCATTATCGGCAGTTTGATCATCTGGCTGATCGTCGCGGTCATTGTGATCGCCGTCGTGGTCTATTTCATCAACTGGCTCTATCACCGCTCGTCGAAGGAGGTGTCGTTCGTGCGCACCGGCCTGTTCGGCGAAAAAGTCGTGATCAACAGCGGCGCGTTCGTCCTTCCGTTCATCCACGAAATCACGCCGGTGAACATGAACGTCCTGCGCATGCAGGTAGTGCGCAACAAAGAGGATGCGCTGATTACCAAGGACCGCATGCGGGTCGATATCGAGTCCGAGTTCTACGTGCGCGTCCCGCCGACCCGCGAGGCGGTGACGATCGCCGCAGCGACACTCGGCCGACGAACCATGAACGTCGCCGAACTCGACGCGCTCCTCGCCGGCAAATTCGTTTCGGCGTTGCGCGCGGTCGCCTCCGAGATGACCATGGAAGAGATGCACGAGCGGCGCGGCGAATACGTCTCCCGCGTCAAGGATTCGGCGAAGGAGAGCCTCAAGCAGAACGGCCTCGAGCTAGAATCGGTGGCCATCACCGATCTCGACCAGACCGATCTCGAATTTTTCAACCCGTCAAACCGGTTCGACGCCGAAGGTTTAACCAAACTGATCGAGGACATCGAAGCCAGGCGCAAGCTGCGCAACGACATCGAACAGGACTCGATGATCCTCATTCGCAGCCGCAATCTCGAAGCGGAGAAACAGGCGCTCGACATAGACCGCGAGAGCGAGAGCGCGCGGCTCACACAGGAGCGTGACATCGAGGTCCGCCGCGCGGTACAGCGCGCCGAACTGGCCCGTGAGCGTTCGCTGCGCGATACCGAGGCCGAGCAGGCGCAGATTGCCGGCCGCGAAGAGGTCGAGAAGACGCGTATCGCGCATGAGCGTGCGATAGCGGAAGCGCGGATCATCTCCGAGCGGGAAATCCGCGAGCGCGAAATCGAGCGTGGCCGTCAAGTCGATGAGGCCGAGATCGCCGCCCGCGAGCGGGTCGAGCGCGCGCGCATCGCACAAGAGCGCGTCGTCACCGAAGCTCGCATCTCCCGCGAGGAGGACGATCAGCGCCGCGAGATCGAGCGCCAGCGCAACGTCGAGCAAGCCGAAATCGCGGCGCGCGAGGAGACGGAAAAGGCGCGCATTGCTCAGGAACTGTCAGTGGCGAATGCCCGCATCGCCATGGATGAGGAGAACCGGCGGCTCGAAATCGAACGCACCCGCAACCTCGAACAGGCGGAGATCGCCGCGCGCGAGACTACGGAACGCGCTCGCATCGCCCAGGAGCGCATCGTCACCGACGAGCGGATCGCCCTCGAGGAGGAAATCCGCCGCCGCGAGATCACGCGCAACCGCGCAGTCGAGGAGGAGGAGATTACGGCCGCCAAGGCGACGGAAGGCGCCCGCATTGCCCGCGAAAAGGCGCTCGCGTCTGAGCGCATTGCAGCGGAGCTTGCCACCCGGACTTTGGAAATCGAACGCACGCGGGCGCTGGAAAAGACCGACATTGAAGCGCGCGAAGTGACCGCGGCGGCGCGCATCGCCCAAGAGGAACGCGTTCGCACGCTGGACATCGCCCGTACCCGCTCGATTGAAGAAGCCGAAATCGCCGCGCGTGAAACGGTGGAAGCGTCCCGCATCGCTCAGGAAAAAAAGATCGCCGTCGAACGCATCGTGGCCGAAGAGGAGACGCGTAACCGCGAAATCGAGCGCATAAAAACGATCGAAGAAGCGGAAATTGCCGCGCGCGAATCGACGGAGTCCGCGCGCATCGCCCTTGATAAGAAAATCGCCGCGGATCGGATCGAGGCGGAGCAGGACACCCGCGGCCGCGAAATCGCCCGCAACGAAGCGATCGAGGCGGCCGAAATCAACTCGCGCCAGATCGTCGAGTCAGCCCGCATTTCGCAGGATCGCAAGATCGCGGGCGAAAGAATATCGCGCGATGAGGAAGTGCGTTCGCTCGAGATCGCCCGCAACCGCGCGGTGGATACCGCCGAGATTGCGGCGCGCCAGACGATTGAAGAAGCCCGCATCGCCCAGGAGAAGCGGCTTGCGGCGGAGCGCATTGCCGCCGAGCAAGATACCAAGTCCCGCGATATCGCCCGCGAGAAGGCCATCGAAGACGCCGACCTAAAGCGCCGCGAAGCGATTGAAACGGCGCGCATTGCCACCGAATTGGTGCTTGAGCGCGAACGGATTACATCATCGCAAGCCCGCGAGATCCTCGATACCGAGCGCCGCAAGCTCGTCGAGATCGCCGATCAGGATCGATCCATTGAGGTCGCGTCCAAGCTCGTCGAACGCGCCGACTCCGATCGCAAGCTCAAGGAAGCCAACATCGTCGCGACGCAGCAGGTAGAACGGGCGGACGTCGGCCGCGAGCAATTACTCGACCTCGCCCGGCTCGAGCGCCGGCGCGCTGTCGAGCAATTCGAGGTCTCGCGCGTGCAGTCGTTGCAGGAGGCCGAGATCGCCGCCCGCGAGGAGGTCGAGCGGGCGCGCATCGCATCCGATCGCGGACTCGATGAAGCGCGAATTATCCGCGAGCGGGAGCTGCGACAGCTGGAGATTGGCCGCGAAACCGCGGTCGAGACTTCACGCATGGAAAGCAACATCGAGATTCAGCGTAAGTCGCTCGAACAATCCGCGGCGTTGGCCGAGGCCGAAGCGGCTCGTGCGCAAGCTGTCGAAGCGGAGGAGCGGGTCAAAACGGTCCGCGAAAGCGAAGTAGCGCGCCGCCGGCACGCGGTCGAAGTGTTGATCGCCGAAAAGGAAGCGGAAGAGACCCGCATTGCGGCGGCCGCCGAACAGGTGCGCGCCGCGGTCGAGGCGGAATCGCAGCGGCTGCTCAACGAGGCCGAGAACGTCCTCTCCGATTCGGCTCGCGCTTCTCTCTTCCGGCGCCGGTTGCTTGATCGCATCGAAGGAATCGTGCGTGAGAGCGTCAAGCCGATGGAAAAGATCGAGGGCATTCGCATCCTCCAGGTCGACGGTCTCAACGGCGGTGGTGGCGGCAGCGGTGGGCGCAGCGCCACCGACGAGGTTATCGATTCGGCGCTTCGCTATCGTGTACAGGCGCCGCTCATCGACCAAATCCTCGCCGAAATCGGGGTCGAAGGCGGAAGCATATCGCGCATGCCGGGTCTCATTCGCGAGGCGCGCGATATGCAGGGCATCCGCAAGGAGACCGCGCCTAAGAAGCCGCCAGAAGGCGGATCGTCGACCTAGTCCGCCAAAGTAGGGCGAAGGAAAGGAGGGAAGACGCACCATGGCTCGCGTTTATGTTTCGAGCGTCATCAACGGCCGTTCCGACCGCGTCTGGCAGCGGATACGCGATTTCAACGGACTGCCTTCCTGGCACCCGGGCATCGCCGAAAGCCGGATCGAAAACGGCGAACCGTCGGACAAGATCGGGTGCGTTCGCGATTTTCGGCTGCGTAACGGCGATCGCATTCGCGAAAAGCTTCTGGGCCTATCGGATTTCGATCTATTCTGCACTTACTCGATCCTGGAATCGCCGATGGGCGTTGAGAATTATGTGGCGACATTGCGCCTCACCCCGGTCACCGACGGCGATCGTACCTTCGCCGAATGGACCGCGGAATTCGACTGTACGCCGGAGCGTGAAGCCGAACTCGTCTCCAACATCGGCGGCGGCGTCTTCCAAGGCGGCTTCGACGCCCTCAAACGTCAGTTTGGAGGCTAAAGCGTGATCCGGCTGGTTCGATCGACGATCATCGATGCGCCGACGGACCAGGTGTGGGCGGTGCTGCGCGATTTCAACGGTCATGATCAATGGCATCCGGCGGTGGGAAAAAGCGCAATCGAGCGGGGGCAAAGTTCCGACAAGGTCGGATGTGTCCGCCACTTTTTTCTGCGCAACGGCGCCGAGCTGCGCGAGCAGCTGCTCACGCTGTCGGATTTAGAACAGAGCTTTAGTTATTGTTTGCTGGACACGCCGGTGCCCTTATTTAACTACGTCGCCCACGTGCGGCTGGCCCCAGTCACCGACGGCAATCGTACGTTTTGGGATTGGCGTTGTTCGTTTTCGACCCGCAAAGGCGAGGAAGCCGAAATGGCCCGCATGGTCGGCGAGGATATTTACGACGCCGGTTTCGCGGCGATCCGTAACCGTTTGTCGGCCTCGGCAGGATTAGAGGGTAGGGCGTGAGCATCACTGTCAAAACTTTCGCCCGGCTGGCCGAGGCGGTAGACGCGCTGGCGAGCGAACGCGCGGCGCATTTTCTTGGCGGCGGCACGCTGATCATGCGCGCGGTCAATGAAGCCGATCCGACCGTGCAGACCATTGTGCGATCGACCGATCCGGTTCTTCTGCACATTGGCGTATCTTCAGGGCGGATCGAGCTGGGCGCCGGCGTGACCATGGCGGCGATCCTCGCCGAGCGCGAACTTTCGTTTTTGCATCCGGTCGCGCGCGCGGTCGGCGGCCCAGCGGTGCGCGAGGCCGCGACCGTCGGCGGCAACCTGTTTGCTCACAGCCCCTACGGCGACTTCGCGGCGGCCCTGCTTGCGCTCGACGCAACGGTCGCCCTCGGTGGCGGCCTCGGCCAGCGCGAACAGCCGCTCGAGGAGTTTCTCGGTCGCCGCGATTGCGGAAACTCGGTGGTCGCGTCCGTCGCGTTCAAGCGGCCCCTGCCTGACAGCTTCCGTTTTTCCAAGGTCACCCGCGTCCACCCCAAGGGCATTTCGGTCCTGTCGATCTCCGCGCAAGTTCCGTTTGCCAGCAGCCGCATTACCGGCGCCCGCATCGCCTACGGAGCCATGGCGCCAACGCCGGTTCGCGCCAAGGCTGCGGAACGCGCCCTCGAAGGCC
>DATNNI010000524.1:0-3695 GCA_035601915.1 Xanthobacteraceae bacterium | reverse complement strand
ATCGGATTTGACGGCACCGTCCTTCAGCGCGCGCGTGTGCGCATAACTGCCAAGACAGCCGCTCAAAACCGTAGTTTTTTCGGCGACATCCGCGTTCATTGCTTAAAGACCTCGCTACCGCGTTATCGCTTAATGTTTCGGGATTGCGCAAGAGGAGCGGGAGCGGTCAGGCGCAGGTCGTCCGGCGCCAGGCGGGTCGCGGACAATTCGAACGGGCGGGCGAAAAAGACCGCGATGTTAGCTGTGTGCCCGCGCTTTCGCGCGCCCCGCATACGGAGTAGCCGCGCCCGCGGCATTGGAGACGAACAGTCTTTGCAGCATCTGCCGCTCGATCGGCTTCTGCAGTACCGGGACGTTGCTGAATCGCTCGTCGACCGTGTCGGCCTCGTAGCCGGTGACGAAGGCGAAGGGAACGCCGCGCTGCGATAGAATTTCGGCGACCGGATAGGCCATGCCGTCGCTGAGATTGATGTCAAGGATAGCCGCGTCGAATTCGCCCTGCTTCGCGGCCGCCAGCGCTTCGGCTGCCCGGCCGATCGGCCCGACCACCGAATGCCCATACTCAGTCAAGCATTCCTGGATCATCATGGCGACGAGAGCTTCGTCCTCAACCAGCAAAACGCGCCGGCAATTCGCCATCGTCGCCTCCGCGGCGACGTTGGTTGTTGCTCCATTACCGGTTTTCTTCGCGGCACCGGCAGCCACCGGCGCCTGCTGCGGGATCGACAACGTGCATTGTATTCCTTCCGACGCCCAATCGAACGTGGCTTTGCCGCTCAATTGGTTCTCGATGCTGGCGCGGATCACGTTGAGGCCGAAGCTCCGCGACGGCGGCGGCGCAATCCGCGGACCGCCGGTCTCGTTCCAATGCAGAACCAGAAAGTCAGGCCCGGTCTTCCACGTTATCATGACCTTGCCCGACATCGACGAAAGCGCGCCGTGCTTGGCGGCGTTGGTGGCGAGTTCATGAAGTGCAAGCGCCAAGGCCTGCGCCGTGTGCGGCAGCAGCGAGACGCTGGGGCCGCCGATCTGCACCTTGTCGGGTTCGCCGAGCCGGTAAGGGGCTAATTCCTCGGCCACCAGCGTCGCCAGGTCGGCGCCGCTCCAGCGCGAATCTGAAAGCAGCGCATGCGCCCGCGCCAGCGCCTTGATGCGCCCTTCAACCGCCATGACATAGCCGTCCACGCTGTTGGCGCGCGTCAACCGGACGATCGACTGGACCACGGCGAGCGCGTTACGGGCGCGGTGGTCGACTTCGCGCGCCAGCAAATCCTGGCGCTCTTCGGCCTCCTTACGCTTGGTGATTTCGATCGCAGTGCCGATCACACGAACGCACTTGCCGTCCGCGTCGAAAATCCCGCGGCCCTTGGCCGCCACCCAGCGGACGATACCGTCTTCCTTGCCGACGCTGCGATACTCGACATCATACAACGCGCGCATTTGCGGATCGCAAGCCGCCGCATACGCGTCACCGGCAGCTTGCCGGTCGTCGGGATGAAGCCCCGTATAGAAGTCCGCCATGGTCACCGGAACGTCGGAAGATATCCCGAACATTGCCTTCACGCGGGGCGGCCAAAACAACGTGTCGGTGACATTGTCGACGTCCCACAAGCCGATCTCGGCCGCGTCGGTCGCCAATCGCAATTGCTCCTCGCTCTCGAGCGCCCGCGCGTTGGATGTTTCCAGTTCCGCCGTCCTCTCCTTAACGCGCCACTCCAACTCGGCGTTGAGCCGTTCGAGCTGGCGAGTCTTGCGATAAAGCTCGGCGAATACCTTGACCTTGGCGCGCAGCACGGCCGGAACGACAGGCACCGGCACATAATCCACCGCGCCCATCTCGTAGCCGCGCAGCCGGTCGACGTCGTCGACCTGGACGGCGGAAATGAAAATGATGGCCGTGCGCTGAAACCGCGGATGATCGCGGATCATGGCCGCAAGCTGAAAACCATCGAGCTCAGGCATGCAAACATCGACGAGGACGACGGCGGCTTCGTTCTTCAGCAGGAACTCGAGCGCCTCGCGTGCCGACGCCGTCTTGATAAGGTTTTCGCCGAGTTCGCGAAGGATTTCCTCGTTGGCGAGAAGCTTCGCCGGCTGATCGTCGACCAGGAGAACGTTGACTTTTTCATGCATGAAACGCGGCCTAGCGATGGAGCCACATGCGCAACGACGATAGTAACTGCTCGGTGTCAACCGGCTTGGCGAGATAGTCCGAGGCGCCCGCCTCCAGGCATTTCTCGCGGTCGCCCTTCATCGCTTTCGCGGTAAGCGCGATGATCGGCAACCGCCGGTAAGCGGGGTTGCCGCGAATCTTCTCGATGGTCTGATAACCATCCATTTCCGGCATCATGATGTCCATCAAAACGATCGCGAGTTCCGATGTCTGATCGACGAGCGCAATCGCCTCGCTTCCCGTGGTGGCGGTCAAGACGTGCATGCCGCGGCGTTCCAGCACGCTCGACAGGGCAAAGATGTTGCGCGAATCATCGTCTACCAGAAGCACGGTGCGGCCGACCAGGTCTTCGTCGGAGGAATTAAGCCGCTCGAGCATGCGTTGCTTCTCGCTGGGCAGCTCGCTGAACACGCGGTGCAGAAACAGCGCGGTCTCATCGAGCAGGCGCTCCGGCGATTCGACTCCTTTGACGACGATGCTGCGCGCCATTGTATGCAGCTGGGCATCCTCGACGGCCGAGAGCTCGCGCCCGGTGAAAACCACCACCGGAACGTCGGCCAGCGCTTGATCGCCGCGCATGCATTCCAGCACCTCGAAACCCGACATGTCGGGCAGGCGCAAGTCGAGCACGACGCAGTCGCACGCTTCGTGCCGCATGATATCGAGCGCCTCCCGGCCGGAGCCGGCATTGACGATCTCGATGTCGTCGTGGCCGAGAAGCTCGCCGATGCTCATTTGTTCGGCCTTATTATCCTCGACGACCAAAAGACGCCGACGCCGGGGCTCGGAGAATTCTTTGATTTTCGCCAAGGCCTCGGAAATGCCCTCCCGCGTCGTCGGCTTGGTGACGAACGAAAACGCACCGCGCGAAAGTCCGTGCTGACGATCCTCATCGAGCGTGACCATTTGCACCGGGATGTGCCGCGTCAGCGGGTTCTGCTTGAGCTGACTGAGCACGTTCCAGCCGAGCATGTCGGGCAAGAACACGTCGAGCGACACAGCAGTGGGCTGGTATTGTTTGGCGAGATCAAGCGCGTCGTCGCCGCGCATGGCAAGCAGCACTTTGAAGCCTTTATCGCGCGCCAGATCGAGCAAGATGCGCGCATAATGCGGATCATCTTCGACGATGAGCAAAATCGCGTCGCCGGGCTGGATTTCGAGCCGGTCGTCCGGAATTGGCTCCACAACGCGCTCCGCGACCGCGACCGGCGGTACGAAATGCGTGGTCGCCGGACGGGAGGTGGTGCTCGAACCGACATACTTGATCGGCAGGTACAGCGTAAACGTCGACCCGGTATCGGGCGCGCTGCGCAAATGGATTTCGCCGCCCAGGAGGCTCGCGAGTTCGCGGCTGATGGCAAGACCAAGGCCCGTACCGCCGTACTTGCGGCTGGTCGAGGCGTCCGCCTGCTGGAAGGCCTCGAAGATGATCTTCTGTTTCTCGAGCGGAATGCCGATACCAGAGTCGGAAACTTCGAACGCCACCACGTCGGACGCCTGGCCCAGCACCGGATGTCCCGCA
>DATNNI010000523.1:0-2959 GCA_035601915.1 Xanthobacteraceae bacterium | reverse complement strand
GGGACCGATCCGCGCGTCGCCGGGCTGGTCTATATCGCGGCGCTGGCGCCGGACGCCGACGAAACGTCGCAGAGTCAGCAGAGTAAATTTCCCACGACCGACGTCTTTGCGCACATCGAGGTGACGGATGGGCGCATCTGGCTTAAGCACAGCGGCATCTCCTATTTTTGCGGCGACCTTCCTGAGGCGGAGCAGAAGCTGGTCTATGCAACGCAGGGCGTGCCGGTGCCGGATCTATTCAATCAGAAGCATGATGGCGTCGCGTGGAAGACCAAGCCCAGCTGGTACATCGTGGGCGCGGAGGATTATACCGTCCACCCCGATCTGGAACGCTTCGCGGCGAAACGCATGGGCGCCACCACGGTCGAGTTACGCTCTAGTCACGTCCCGATGCTTTCCCGACCGCATGCTGTGCTGGACGTGATCCGTGACGCCGCGAAAGCCATTCAGAAATCCCAGGCAGCGTAGGGCGCGTCGCGGGCAGCTAGAGCCGAGTAATCTAAGGCGCCGCACGACCTTTGAGAGACCGCCGCGAGGCGGTCTTTCTTTTTTATTTCATTAAGCTTGGTGTCGGCTGTTGAAAGCCCGGTTTGCCGGCCAGCGCGTACGCGATAGATGCGGCAACGCTGACTTGCCAAACTAAATAAAGCGGCAGGGCGCTGCCGATATGAATTGGAAGAGCTGGCGTCAGCCCCTCATTGATGAATTCCAGCAAAGAACCGGCGACGGTGCCGAAAAGTATGGTTCTCCCCCAAGCGCCCGAGGTCCTGAAAGGATGCACGGCCGCTGAAATCACCGCGACGATAATGGCGCTCCCAACCAGCCCCGCAACCATGCCGCAGCCAACGTCGACATAAGCGAGCGAGGGCGCAGAGGCACCGGAAGGCAACGCCGCTTTTACTTGCCGCTCTATGCTCAGATGCAGTTCCGCCGCCGTTTCCACGGCCGCGAACCATGCCGCGAACGAAGACAGCATGATTATCGAAAGTTGAAAGATCCGGCGCGAGGCCCACAAAGCCGTGCCGATGCAAAGCACGAGGCCAAACCACAAAGCCGGAAGTAGCGGCGTATTTCCAATAATAAGAAAAGCCGGCGTGGGAACGAAATTACAGAGCAGAGCCGATATGACGGCCAATGTGCCAAGGACCAGCGCCCGCTCGCCCGCAGATAAGGCTTGCAGTTGAGATATGATGCCGGGCGCAGTTCGCATCTGCGTATACTAACCTAACTTTTCCACGATCCCGAATTGAACCGGGTCGTCGGTTATCACTGGAGAAAGCGCGCTATAAAGCTGACAGGCAAAATCGTGGGCGAGGCTCGCAAATTGCGTCAGGAGTATGAGGCGGGGGCGAGCCGGGATGTTGTGCTGCCGCTTCGTGGCATCAGCGGCGCAACACGACGGTTTCTTCGCGGGTCATCGGCATCGATCACACTCAAGCCGGGTTCATGGCCGCGCCGAACGGCGCGAACCGTGTTGCTGAGGGCTGTCAGATTCGTGCTGACCCGTCCGCGCCTCACGCGGCTTGCGCGCCGGCCGTTGGAGCGTTTCCCGCTGTTAAAGCGATTTCAGCGCCGAACGCTCAAAGTACTTCTCGCCGACAGCGCGCCGGCTCCGGATAGTTTTTGGACCGAGCGAGAACAATACGTCTATGCGAGACTTAAATGCGCGCTCGACAAAAGAATGGGCGGCGTTACCGAACGAAAGCCCGTTGTCGCCGCGGGCGCGGTTTCGCGTCCGCGTCTTGCTTTCGTTTCGCCACTCCCGCCGGAACGCACGGGCATTGCTGATTACAGCGCCGATCTTCTTCCTGCGCTGTCCCGGCACTACGACATTGTCCTGATCACGGATCAGAAAATGGTCGACACCGCGGCGATCGGGAGTGATTTCCCCATTCACGATCCGGCATGGCTGCGTGCCAATCACGCCATAATCGATCGCGTCATCTATCAGATGGGGAATTCGCACTTCCACGATTATATGCGCGACCTGATGGTCGAGATTCCGGGCACAGTCGTTCTGCACGACGTCTTTCTCAGCGGACTTTTCAGCTGGCTCGAAAAGATCGATACATCGAGCGGCGTTTGGACGCGGGCGCTTTATCAAAGTCACGGCTACATCGCCGTGCGTGACCGTTATCGCGACGAGGAAGCGGCGAAAATACGTTATCCCGTCAATCTCGGCGTTGTGCAGGCGGCGCAGGGATTCATTGTTCATTCAGAACATGCGCGCAGCCTCGCGAGCGATTGGCTCGGGCCTGATTTTACCAAACACTGGAAGGTCATCCCGCACGTGCGGGCGCCGGCCGAACCGTGTCCACGAGCTGCGGCGCGAGAGGCGATAGGGCTGCCGCGGGACGCGTTTGTCTTATGCTCGTTCGGCAGTCTCGAACCGTACAAACTCAATCATCGGCTGCTCGACGCGTTCTTGGGCTCGTCGCTGGTCCGGGACGCGAATTGTTATCTGGTTTTCGTCGGCGAAAATCACGTTGGCGACTACGGCATGCAGCTTCTGGACTTCATCCGCGCCCATAAGCTTGCCGATCGCGTCCGCATTATCGGCCGGGTGGACGGGGCACGCTTCCGCGAGTATCTCGCCGCCGCCGATGTGGCGATTCAGTTGCGCACGCGTTCGCGCGGCGAGACCTCCGGCGCGCTCCTCGATTGCCTGAATGCGGGAGTGCCGGTCATCGCCAACGCGCACGGCAGCGCAGCGGAGTTGCCGGCCGACGCCGTGTGGCTGCTCGACGACGAGTTCTCCGACGCCGACCTGATTGCTGCGCTCGAAACGCTTCACCAAGACGCAGGGCGGCGCGACGGTCTGCGCCGCAGAGGCCGTGAAGCGATCGCATCCCGCCACGCGCCCGAAAGCTGTGCGCACCTTTATGCCGAGGCAATCGAAGCTTTCTTTTCGGAGGGCAGGGCGGGACTGTCCGCCATGCTCGATGCGGCGGCCGCCGTA
>DATNNI010000522.1:0-3420 GCA_035601915.1 Xanthobacteraceae bacterium | reverse complement strand
TCGTCAGCGTTGCGCTGCTCGATCGGAATCTCAGCGACGCCGTCGCGAATCGAAAAGTCGATGGTCGAGGAGGGCGATGCGACATAGAACGGCACGGTGTTGTCGTGGGCCGCCAGTGCCTTCAAATAAGTTCCGATCTTGTTGCAAACGTCGCCGTTGGCGGTAACGCGGTCGGCGCCGACAATGACGAGATCGATGAGGCCGTGCTGCATCAGGTGCCCGCCGGTATTGTCGGCAATGACCGTATGCGGCACGCCATGCTGGCCGAGCTCCCACGCGGTCAGCGAAGCGCCCTGGTTGCGTGGCCGCGTTTCGTCGGCAAAAACGTGAACGGCGATGCCGGAGTCATGCGCGAGGTAAATCGGAGCGGTGGCGGTGCCGATATCGACCGTGGCCAATGCGCCGGCGTTGCAATGGGTGAGCACGTTCACCGGCTGGTTGGGTTTTTTGCGCGCGGCAGCGGCCTTTATCAGCGGCAGTCCGTTGCGGCCGATGGCGGCGTTAGTGGCGATGTCGTCTTCGCAGATTTCCGCGGCGCGCCGGTAGGCGGCACTCGATCGCTCAGTCCGCGGCCGGTTGCGAACCACCGCCATGATCTCATCCAGCGCCCATTTGAGATTGACCGCCGTGGGACGTGTCGCGATCAGCGTGGCGTAAGCCCGCTCAAGCGTATCATCGGAGGCGTCTTCGCGTAGTGCAAGGCACATGCCGTAAGCCGCCGTGGCGCCAATCAAGGGCGCGCCGCGGATCACCATGGTGCGGATCGCGTGCGCCGCTTCCGCAAGCGTGGTGAGGCGGGCGGTCAAAAACCGGTGCGGCAGCGCCGTTTGGTCGATGACGCACACCGACCAGCCATCCGGTTCGAGCCAGATGGTGCGCATGGATTTACCGTCAACCTGCATCGACAATGATCCTGCCTGCTGATGAAAGTTCTAGTGTGGCGGTTCAGAAGTCCGCATCATTTTTGCCGGCACCGTATCATGCGGACTTCTGAACCAAAGCCACACTAGGTTATTAGGTTTGCTAGTGTCCCTTTGATTCCGAAGTTCGCACATGGGATTGCCGCCTCGTCATGCGAACTTCGGAATCGGGACACTAGGTCGCGCCGCTTGCCCGCGCAACGGCGTTGCCGCATTGTCATGAAATTCGCTAAGCGGCAAAAACTCACCGAGCGACCAATGCCAGACATCGACTACGAATACGAATATAACTTACGCGCCCGCGTGCCCGATCATGCGGAGATTTTTGCCCGCTGGGCGCGAGAGGCCGAAGATTATCGCGCCGAGGCGCTCAAACGCGATTGTGCCGAACTCGGTTTGTCTTACGGCGACACCCCGCGGCAATTCATCGATCTTTTTTGGCCGGCCGCGGATAAGACCGCGCCCGTGGCGCTATTCATCCACGGCGGGTTTTGGCGGGCGTTTGATCCGTCTTCGTCAAGCCAGTTGGCGCGTGGCTTGAACGGGCGCGGCATCGCGGTTGCGGTCGTCGGTTACGATCTTTGCCCCGTCGTCACCATCGCCGATATTATTGTGCAGATTCGGCGTGCGTGCATTTTCCTGTGGCAGCGCTTCGAGCAGCGCCTTTTGGTTACCGGCCATTCAGCCGGCGGTCACTTGGCCGCAGCCATGGTCGGGACCGATTGGCGGGCGCTCTACCCGAAGGCGCCAGCCGATCTGGTTCCGGCTGCCTTCGCGCTTTCTGGCATTTTCGATCTTGCGCCGGTGCTAGGCCTTCCCGTCAATCAGGATTTGCGGCTTGATGCAGACGCTGCACGCCGCGACTCACCGTTGTTTTGGCCGGTCGCCCCCGGACGCGTGATCGACGCCGCCGTGGGCGATGGTGAGACAAACGAGTTCAAGCGCCAAAGCGCGACTCTCGCCGAGACTTGGGCCGGCCGCGGCGCGCAAACGCGTTACGCGGAGTTTCCGGGCAATCACTTCACCGTGCTCGATGCGCTCGCCGATCCGGCGAACGCGATGGTGGGACGCATTTTCAAACTGGCGCAGGGCCTCGGCCGATAATTCGCCGGAAAGCCGACGGCGGAATCTGGGCGCAAATCGAAGCGGCAAAGATGAAAGCGAAGCCGACGGTGTCGGTGGCGGTCAGGCGCTCGCCGATGACGAGCATGGTGGAGACGACGCCGAGCACCGGGATACCGACAATGCCGAGCGTCGCCGTGAGCGCGGAGACCCGGCCGACAATATCGAACCACAGCGCGTAAGCGATGGCGTTGCCGGCGATGCCGGAAAACAGCACGCCGATCCATGCGCCGGTATGCGCGTGCGCAAGTTCGAGCCTGCCGTCGAAAATGAACATTGCCGTCGCGATGATCACGAGTGCGACGATCACTTGCCAGGTGGCCAGCGCGAGTGGGTCGACGTTAAGCTTGGCCCATTTGAGATAAACGGTGCCCAGCGCCCAACTAAAACCGGCGCCCACCGCGAGCAGAAGTCCGAGCGGGACACCGGTGTATGCCACGGGCAACACAAGGACCACGACCCCGGTGGCGCAAAGAGCGATCGCAGCTGCCTGCATGCGGGTAGGGCGGTCGCCGAGCACCGCCCAGGCCAGCACCAGCGTCCAGACCGGCATCATGTAGTTGAGTATCGCAACGCGGGTCGTCGCCGCGCTGATTTGGGCGAATGCGCTAAACAGGCTGAATGCCGTGATATTGAGAACGCTGGCCACGAATACGTGCGCCCAATCTTTGCCGGGCCGCACATACAGGCTGCGGCGCCGCACCAGGCAGATCAGCAATAGACCCAACGCGCCAAAACCGGCGGTCAAGGTGCGCATAGTGAGCGGCGGCATGTCGTACAAGGCGATCTTCATCGCCGGCCACGTCAAACCCCAGATCAAACAAATCACGAGAAGCATCAGCCGCGCCTGGACGTCGGCGCCGCCGCTCATTGAAGTATTGCGGTCGTTTTGTTGCTGCACCGTCACGGCGCCTTCGCTCCGGTGGCGAGATACCAGTCGGCGATCTCGGCGCCGGTCCAGAATTTCACGCCGCTGCGCGCGCGAATGGTTTCAAACACCCGCCGCAGATATTTCAGGCGGTGCGGCGCGCCCATGATGTAGGGGTGAACGACCAAAGCCATGACGCGGGCAGAATGGGCCGCATCGGCGTAAATCTGCTCGAACTGATCGAGCGCGCGGTCGGAATATTCGCTCGCCTTGTGATGCTGGATCAGCATCATGGCGACGTCGTTGCATTCCTGCGTGTAAGGCAGGTTTAGGATCGGCCTGGTGCGCGTTTTCAGCCACACCGGCTGATCGTCGAGCACCCAATCGGCGACGTAGTCGTAACCTTCCTCGGCAAGGAGATCTGGCGTTTCCCAGGTTTCGGTCAGGCCGGGGCCAAGCCAGCCGCGTGGCGGTGTGCCGGTTGCTTTGGCGATCACCTCGCGCGTGCGG
>DATNNI010000521.1:0-16825 GCA_035601915.1 Xanthobacteraceae bacterium | reverse complement strand
CCGTGTTGCCTCGACGCTGCTCGAGCTTGCCGAGAATTTCGGACAGGATGTCGGTTCGGGCCGCATTGTCATCCGGCAAAAGATCGGGCAAAGCGACATTGCGGCCATGGCGGGGATCGCCCGCGAAAATGTCAGCCGCATCCTCAATGATTGGAAACGGCGAAAGCTGGTAAGCCGCCTATCCGGCTATTACTGCCTGGAGAACAAGTCGCAACTGGAGCATGAAGCCGAGTTGTGATCTCCCCTCCTCTTTCGACACATCACACAATGAAAATTCCCGCGCTTGGCGACTTTCGCCGCATTGTCATTAAGGTCGGCTCGTCCCTGCTCCTGGACGCTCAGGCCGGTCGGGTCAATGACCGTTGGCTTTCGTCGCTCGCCACCGACATCGCCGACATTCATCGCGGCAAGCGGGACGTCTTAGTCGTTTCCTCGGGAGCAATCGTGCTCGGCCGGGCGGTGCTCAAACTTGCGGCCGGCCCGCTTAAGCTCGAGGACAGTCAAGCGGCCGCGGCCGTCGGCCAGATCGCGCTGGCGCGACAATGGACCGAAGCCCTATCGCGCCACGACATTATCGCCGGCCAGATCCTGTTGACGCTCGGCGATACCGAAGAGCGCGGGCGCTACCTCAATGCGCGCTCCACCATCGACACATTGCTGGGCTGGCGCGCCGTGCCGGTAATCAACGAGAACGACACTGTCGCGACCAGCGAAATACGCTACGGCGATAACGACAGGCTCGCGGCGCGGGTCGCCACCATGGTGAGCGCCGATCTTCTCGTGCTGCTCTCCGATGTCGACGGCCTTTACGACACACCGCCCGGCAATCCCGCGGCGCGTCACATTCCGTACGTCGCGCACGTCACTCCGGAAATCGAGACGATGGCGGGCGCCGCTGCCTCCGAACTCTCCCGCGGCGGCATGCAGACCAAAATCGAAGCGGCAAAGATTGCCACGCATGCCGGCACGCACATGGTCATTGCATCGGGCCAATGCGAACATCCATTACGCGCCATTGCCGAAGGGGCGCGCTGCACCTGGTTCGTCACCGCGGCCAATCCGGTGACGGCGCGCAAGAAGTGGATTGCCGGCTCGCTCGAACCCAAAGGCACGCTGGTGATCGACGCCGGCGCAGTCGCGGCGTTGCGCGGCGGAAAGAGCTTGTTGCCGGCAGGCGTCGTCGGCGTCGACGGCGGCTTTGCCCGCGGTGACGCTGTCGTTATTCTCGATCCAACCGGCGCAGAGGTTGGGCGCGGTCTCTGCGCTTACGACGTGGAAGATGCGCGCAAGATCAAGGGGCGCTCGTCGGCAGACATCGCTTCCATTCTCGGCTTTCGCGGCCGTACCGAGATGGTGCATCGCGACGACTTGGTGGTGCGCCCATCAGCATAGTCACCGCGAACCGCCGCCTGAGTCCGGGGTTCAGAAATTGGAACCCCGGCCGCTTTCGCGGCCGGGGTTCAACGCCGGGAGATTGAGGGTGAGGGGCTGGGGGGCTTCGCCCGGCGCCACCCAATCAACGTGATGCGCGCGCGGCGGTTCCTCGCCTTCCGGTTAAATTTTTAGTCTCAGTTCCAATGCGAATTTTGGATGGAACCGGCAACGCTGGGGATCTGCGGCTGCGGGTAAAACTGGAAGATTGCCCGCCGGAGACATTAATTCGCCGGCCGCCCGGCAAGAGGACATAACGGGCGATGACGCGGAATTTTCCTTTTACGCCACTGTATCCCTCGACGACGTATTTGGCGCCGACCGGGAACTCGCGCGGCAGCCCGGATTCCAAACGACTTTTCGATAAAGCCATGATGTCCCTCCGTGAGGCGATACGGGAACAAAACGTGTCAAGCGAGGCCCATGTTCCGTGGAATATGTGACTGCATCGCGAATGCTGTGGAGGAGTGTGGACAAAATGGGCCTCGGAACCGCCTCGCTCGTATCCACCGGCCGTGGTAGGAACGGAAATTAGTGTGGCGGTTCAGAAGTCCGCATCGTTTGGCGGCACCCTATTATGCGAACTTCGGAATCGGGACACTAGGACGGATCAAGGCCATGAACGCGCCGCTCACCGCCGTTGGCAACGCGAGCAAGCTGAATACGCTCATGGTAGCGATGGGCCGGCAGGCGCGCGACGCGGCCCGTACGGCCGCTTTGACGCCGGCGTCTCGGAAGAACCGGGCTCTGGCCGGCATGGCTGCCGCCCTTCGCCGCTCGCGACAGGTGATTCTCGCCGCCAATTCTAAAGATATTGCGGAGGCAGATTCTGCTAGTGTGACTCCGGCTTTTTTGGACCGGCTTCAACTCAATGCAGGGCGCATAGAGGCGATGGCGGCCGGACTTGATGCCATTCGCAAGCTGAAAGATCCCGTCGGCGAGGTCACAGCGTCGTGGCGACGTCCTAATGGGATGCGCATTGAGCGCGTACGGGTTCCGCTCGGCGTGGTCGGCATGATCTATGAAAGCCGGCCCAACGTCACCGCCGACGCCGGCGCGCTCTGCGTCAAGGCCGGCAATGCGGTGATCCTGCGCGGCGGATCTGAAAGTTTTCACTCGACGCGCGCGATTCACGCGGCGCTGTGCGAAGGCCTGTCTGAAGCGGGGCTTCCTCCCGCCGCAATCTCGCTGGTACCGACACGCGACCGCGCGGCCGTGGGCATGATGCTCGCCGGTCTCGACGGCGCCATTGACGTCATCGTGCCGCGGGGCGGCAAAAATCTGGTGGCTCGCGTGCAGGCCGAAGCGCGCGTTCCGGTATTTGCTCACCTCGAGGCCGTCTGCCACGTTTATGTCGATGGCGCCGCCAAATTGCCGATGGCAAAAGCGATCGTCCTCAACGCCAAGATGCGCCGCACCGGCGTATGCGGCGCGGCGGAAACCCTGCTCGTTGACCGTGCGGCCGCGCCGAAAATGCTCAAGCCGTTGATTGGAATGCTTATCGATGCCGGCTGCCGGATTCGCGGCGACGAGGCGGCGCAGGCCGCCGACCCGCGCGTGACGCCGGCGAGCGAAGCCGATTGGTCGACGGAATATCTGGACGCGATCCTGACCGTCGGAGTGGTCGACGGCGTCGACGCCGCAATCGCGCATATCGAGCGCTACGGATCGCATCATACCGACGCGATCGTGACCGAGGATCGCGCTACGGCCGAAAAGTTTTTACGTGAAGTCGATTCGGCAATAGTCTTGCACAATGCGTCGACGCAGTTTGCCGACGGCGGCGAGTTCGGGTTCGGCGGCGAGATCGGCATCGCCACCGGCAGATTGCACGCGCGCGGTCCGGTCGGCGTCGAGCAGTTGACCAGTTTCAAATACCGCATTCGCGGCAACGGACAGACGCGGCCGTAATGTTGAGTGGAGTTCGCCGGCCGATCGTTTTTAATCGGGGGGCGAGAGATGGGGCAAGGGGCTGTTGCTGACGAGAATGAATCGCGAGTCGCCGCCAGCCCGTGCGGTTGCCGCCCGCCCTGCTCCGCGCAATGCTCACAGTGGCTCAAGGGGCGAGAAACCGCGTCTTGTTTTGCCGGCCCATGCGCCCGGCATGCGCATCGGACTATTCGGCGGCACGTTCGATCCCGCCCATGCGGCGCACCGCGCGGCTTGCCTTCTGGCCATGAAGCGCATCGGCCTCGATCGGGTCTGGTGGCTGGTCACGCCCGGCAATCCGCTGAAGGACACCCGCGGCTTGGCGCCGCTGTCCACGCGCACGCGCGCCGCGCGCGCGCTTGCTAACCACCCGCGTATCGACGTCACCGACCTCGAAGCGCAGCTCGGCACGCGATACACCTATCAGACCGTAAGTTATCTGGTCCGGGCTTGCCCAGGAGTGCATTTTGTCTGGATCATGGGCGCCGACAATCTGCGCGCTTTTCACCGCTGGCAGCGCTGGCGCGGGATTGCCGGCCTGGTGCCGATCGCGGTCGTCGACCGCCTCGGGCCGAGCCTCTACGCCGCGGGCAGCGCCGCCGGACAGGCGCTTGGGGCTTTCCGCATTCCCGAAGCGGCGGCGAGAAGTTTGCCGGGACGAAAGCCGCCGGTCTGGATTTATCTGCACGGCCTCAAATCGCCGCTGTCCTCGACGGCGCTACGCGCCGCGCGATCGCTGCGGCAACGTTAACCGGGCAGACATACCGTCCGCTCTGTTGCAGTAATGTGATGAAGACCGGTTGAAACTGTTAACGGCGCATGCCTATCTTAGCGTGAGCCCCCGCATGATTCCGGGGTCGAAATGGAGCGAAAGGATAAGAGTCCCTGTCCACACTCGTAACTCCTCGGGCCGAACGTCGCGCGCCCGATCGGGTCTCCAGAATGCGTCCTGACGCGGAGGAGATCCTTCGTCTGGTCCTCGCCCGCCTCGACGATATGAAGGCCGAGGACACCCTCACCATCGATCTACGAAACAAATCTTCGATCGGCGACTACATGGTCGTTTCTTCCGGCCGGTCGAACCGCCATGTCGGTTCGGTTGCCGACCGGATCGTCGAGGATTTGCGTAAGGCCGGCGTCGCCGCGCGGGTCGAAGGCCTGCCGCATTGCGACTGGGTGCTGATCGACGCGAGCGACGTGATCGTTCACGTTTTTCGGCCGGAGGTGCGGGCCTTCTACAATATCGAGAAGATGTGGTCGGCGAGCCGGCCGGAACGGCGTGCGAGCTAGCGCTAGCGCGCCAAGCGCGACGTGGGTCTGACCTGCCACCGCGCAGGTCTTAGGTAACGCGATCATGCGCCTGATCGTCGCCGCTATCGGTCGCCTGAAGCAGGGACCAGAGCGCGAGCTCGCAGCTTGGTACGCCAAACGCGCGGAGGCGACGGGACGTCCGCTTGGCTGGCGCGCGGTCGAAGTCATCGAAATTCGGGAGAGCCGCGCGCAAGACCGCGACCGGCGACGCACCGAAGAATCGATCGCGCTCGCCAACGTCATTCCCGATGGCGCTATTGTCGCCACACTCGATGAGCGGGGCGAGAACCTCGATAGTCCGACGCTCGCTGGACTGATCCAGCAGTGGCGGGCCGACGGCCGCGCAGGCGCCTGTTTTATCATCGGCGGCGCGGACGGGCTTGCGCCGAGTTTGCTGGAGCGGGCCAAAGTCAGGCTGGCGTTCGGCGCCGCAACGTGGCCCCATCAGCTCATTCGCATCATGTTGCTCGAACAGATTTACCGTGCCGGCACAATCCTTTCGGGGCATCCTTACCATCGCGGTTGAGACCAACATCCGGCGAAAATGGATTGTTAATACTGCCGGATTGATTTTACCCAGGCTCATGCGCCGGAGGTCTTATTCTGGACGCAAGGTGCGGGCATTGCGTTACCGAACTTGGCATCTACCCTTGCGCGGCATGATTCCCCTCTCCTTGCCCGGCTCTAATGTTCGCGTCAGGCGGGGCGCGGCGCTGGCCATGGTGCTCGCTTTAGGCGCCGCTGCGTCCGCCTCCGCCCAAACGAATTCAGGTGAAGTGCCCTCCGGCGCCCCGGGGCCGCCGGCGGTCCGCGCCCAGTCGCCTGCGCCACCATCCGCGCCCGTGACGAGCGACCGGCCCAAGGCGGACGCCGACGCGATTAAACAGCGCGATCAGGAACTCGACGCGACGCGGCAGAAAGAACGCGAATCGGCCGAGAGCCAAGCCAAGCTCCGGCGTGAAATGGAGAGCCTTGCCGCCGACCGCAGCGCGCTCAACAAGCAGCTTATTGATACGGCGACGCGCGTGCGCGACCTCGAAGCAAGCATCGAGGCGACCCAGGCGCGGCTGAAACCCCTCGACGAGCAGGAAGCCGTATTGCGCAAGTCGCTCGACGAACGGCGGGCAGCGGTGGTTGAGATTCTCGCCGTGTTGCAGCGGGTTGGACACCAGCCGCCGCCGGTCCTTTTCGTCGAGCCGGAAGACGCGCTGCAAGCGGTGCGAACCGCTATTACGCTCGGCGGTATGGTTCCCGGCATGCGCGCCGAAGCTGACGCCTTAGCCGGCGATCTTGCCGATCTCACCAAAATCCGCAAAGGCATCCTCGGCGAACGCGAGCGGCTCGCGCGCGATCTCGACGGGCTCGGCCGCGATCAATTGCGCTTGAACTTGCTTGTCGACGAACGGCAGAAA
Organism: Xanthobacteraceae bacterium; assembly: GCA_035601915.1. Taxonomy (GTDB): domain Bacteria; phylum Pseudomonadota; class Alphaproteobacteria; order Rhizobiales; family Xanthobacteraceae; genus BOG-931. The sequence goes on along the minus strand of DATNNI010000521.1, from coordinate 10,742 downwards.
AAGGAAACGGCCTCCGGGGAAGCGCTTGAGGCGGAGCGGGTCCGGGCGGCCGATCTGGCCCGTCAAGCGGACAGCCTCAAAAACCTGATCGCCAAACTCGAATCGGGACTACCCGCCGCAAACCGCGCCGCTCGCTCCGACCCGCGCGCCGGTGACGGGGATGCGACCCGGCTCAATCTCGCTGCACTGAACGATGCCGGGCGGCTGACGCCGGCCGTCGCTTTCGCGGCGACGCGCGGCCGCCTGCGCTGGCCGGTCAACGGCATCAAAGTCAGCGACTACGGCACGTCCGACGGCCTCGGCGGAACGCAGAAAGGTCTTTCTATCGGCGCCCGAGCTAACGCGCAGATCACATCGCCGTGTGATGGCTGGGTTGTTTACGCTGGGACCTTTCGCAGCTACGGCCAACTCTTGATCCTGAATGCAGGGGGCGGCTATCATGTGCTGCTTGCGGGCATGGAACGGATTTCCGTCGATCTCGGCCAATTCGTACTCACGGGCGAACCCGTAGCGGTGATGGGCGGCGGAGCACAGGTGTCCGCTGCGGCGACAAAGTCCAAGCAACCTGTGCTTTACGTGGAGTTCCGCAAAGACGGCACTCCCATAGACCCCAGCCCATGGTGGGCGACGAACGAAGGCGAAAAGGTCCGCGGATGATGCGCAAAACTTCCCTGGTTTTTCTTGGTGCGGTTGCAGGCGCCGGGCTCGCGCTCCTAGCCACCCAGCCTCATAGCATTTTCGTCGGTTCGAGCGCAAAAGCAGCGTCTTCCGACACTTACCGGCAGCTCAATCTGTTCGGTGATGTGTTCGAGCGCGTCCGCGCCGATTACGTCGAAAAGCCCGATGACGCCAAACTGGTCGAATCGGCCATCAACGGCATGCTCGCGGGGCTCGACCCGCATTCGAGTTATATGGACCCGAAAAGCTTCCGCGACATGCAGGTGCAGACTCGCGGCGAGTTCGGCGGTCTCGGAATCGAGGTCACCATGGAAGACGGCCTGGTGAAGGTCGTCGCGCCGATCGACGAAACTCCGGCGGCCAAGGCCGGCGTCATGGCCAACGACATCATCACCAAGCTTGATGACGAGCAGGTCCAGGGCCTGACGCTCAATCAGGCGGTCGAGAAGATGCGCGGCCCGGTGAATACCAAGATAAAACTGACCATCATGCGCAAGGGTCAGGACAAACCGATCGAAGTCTCGATCACGCGCGACGTCATCCGGGTGAAATCGGTCCGTTCGCATAACGAGGGCGAGGATGTCGGTTATATCCGCGTCACCCAGTTCAACGAGCAGACGACCGATGGCCTGAAGAAGGCGATCAGCGATCTCACCAACCAGCTCGGCGCCGAGAAGGTCAAAGGCTTCGTTCTCGATCTGCGCAACAATCCGGGCGGCTTGCTCGATCAGGCGATTTCGGTGTCCGACGCCTTCTTGGACAAGGGCGAAATCGTTTCGACGCGCGGCCGCAACGCCGAAGAAACGCAGCGCTTCAACGCCCGGCCGGGAGACCTGACCAAGGGCAAGCCGCTCATTGTGCTGATCAATGGCGGTTCGGCATCGGCTTCGGAGATCGTTGCCGGCGCGTTGCAGGATCACAAGCGCGCCACGCTGGTCGGAACCCGCTCATTCGGCAAGGGGTCGGTCCAGACCATCATTCCGCTTGGCGCCGGCAACGGCGCCCTGCGGCTGACCACGGCCCGTTACTACACGCCCTCGGGCCGGTCGATTCAGGCCAAAGGCATCACTCCGGACATCGAAGTTCTGCAGGACGTCCCGGAGGACCTGAAGGCACGCACCGACACCAAGGGCGAGGCGTCGTTGCGAGGACATCTGAAAGCTGAGGGCAACGAGGAATCCGGGTCGCAATCCTTTGTCCCGCAGGAAGAAAAGGACGACAAGGCGCTCAAAGAGGCGCTCGACCTCCTTCGCGGAGCCATCAGCGACGCCGCATTCCCGCCGAACCCGAAGGCCGCCGTGCCGAATTAAGCGGGCCGGTTCGTTGAAAGACATGACGGGGCGGCGACTTAGCCGCCCCGTTTATTTTTGGGTTACCGGCATGCCGCTGGCGAATCGGGCCGTGATAGACTTGATGCCGATGATTCGCCGCGCCGCGTGTTTGCTAGGTTTTGCTCGCGAGAGCCGGTCGGCAACGAAACCAGAGGGCGTATGACCGTCGATGACCTAACCACCCCGCTCGGTCAGCGGCCAGCGCAGCGCCGGCGCGAATTTCCCGTCTCGGTGCCGAAGGTGATCGCCGTTGCGCTTGCCTTGTTTCTCGGCGCCTTCGTCGCTTGGGCGGTTGTCAGCGACGATCCATTTGGCGGCGAGCCGAAAGTCGCCGTGCCCATTGACCAGCGCGGGCTGGCAGCCGCGAACAAGCCCGATGCACCAGCACCGCAAAGCGCGATGACTGCGACCACACCACAGGCGCCGGCGAATTCAACGGTGGTCGCGCCGGAGGCTAGCCAACCGTCTGCCCCACCGCCGGGAACCAAAGCCGTCACGATCATCGACGGCAAAACCGGGGCTCGCCGCGAGATCTTCGTCCCGTTGACCAATAGTGACGCTGCCTCACCCGGCGCAAATAGCAAAGGCGCCAGACAGTAACCACCACTGGTCTCGTTTGCTGTTCGCGTCCCGCCAATGACGTCGTTCGAACAATTGCTTTATCGTCCGTGCGCAGGCCTCATGGTGCTCAATCGCCAAGGCCTGGCATTTATCGGGCGGCGCATCGGCGGTCCCGAACACATCGACGCCACCCATGTGTGGCAATTGCCGCAAGGCGGCATCGATCCGGGCGAGGACCCCTGGCCGGCCGCGTTACGCGAGCTGCGCGAGGAGACCAATATTACGTCGGTGGCGCGATTAGGCGAAATTGCCGAGTGGCTCAGCTACGATATTCCGCCCGAGATCGCCGGCCAGGCCTGGAACGGCAAATACCGCGGCCAAACGCAGAAGTGGTTTGCGCTGCGTTTTACCGGCGAAGAAAACGAGATCGACATTGAACATCCGGCCGGCGGCCACGAGCCGGAATTCATCGAATGGCGCTGGGAGCCGTTGCAAAACCTTGCCGATCTCGTCGTGCCATTCAAACGCAAGACCTACGAGCGGGTGGTTGCGGAATTTGCCAAATTTGCTTGAGGTACGGGTTTGCGGGCGGGACGGCGTGAATGGATGAGATCGCTACCGCTTGGGCGAACTTCTTTGTCGCCGAAGTCGGTGCCGCCGCGGCCCTGAGCGGGCTCATCATCGTCGCAATCTCCATCAACCTGCGACGCATTCTCTCGTTCCCGCAATTGCCCGGCCGCGCGGCGGAGATGCTGATCCTCTTGGTCGGCGCGCTCACCGCCTGCAGCTTCGCGCTGATGCCCGGCCAGCCGCTCAAGGTGCTCGGCGGTGAAATCCTCGGCGCTGGTCTATTGATGACCGGCGCGCCGCTCGTCATTCAGGCGCGGCAATTGCCGGTGATGAAGACGCAGCCTCTGACCTGGTGGATCTGGCGCAGCTTGATCGGCGTTTGCGCCGGTTTGCCGGTGCTGATCGGCGGCTGTGTTTTGATCAGCGGCGCAAGCGCCGGCCTTTATTGGCTGGCGGCCGGAGTTCTGGTGACATTCGCCGCGACGGTCTGGAATGCCTGGGTCCTGCTGGTCGAGATTTTGCGCTGATCAGTGCGCAGTAGTGCCGGCGCCGAGCGCATCTTGCAGCGCTTTGAGCTGCGCGAGGTGGCGCGCCAGCTTGTCGCGCACCGCGGAATCCGTCGCGTCGGCGATGTCTTCCTCGGCATCCTTGATCTCGGTGCTCAGCGTCGCGAGGTCGAAGTCGGCGCGGGCGACCGCCCGATCCGCCAGCACGGTCAAACCCGAAGGGCCGACTTCGGCGAAGCCGCCGGTGACCACAATGGCCTCGCGCGCACCGCCGCGAAACACCGTCACGATGCCCGGCCGTAACGTCGTCACCAGCGGGGCATGTCCGGCAAGGATGCCCATGTCGCCTTCAGCGCCGGGCAAATCGACTTGATCGACGTCGCCGGAAAACAGCACGCGCTCAGGAGAGACAAACTCAAAGTGAAGCTCGGCCATGTTCGCCTACGCCGCCTCTGCGAGCTTCTTGCCCTTTTCCACCGCCTCTTCGATGGTCCCGACCATATAGAACGCGGCCTCGGGCAGGTGGTCGTATTTGCCTTCGACCAAGCCCTTGAAGCCGCTGATCGTGTCTTGCAGGTCGACCAGCTTGCCGGGCGAGCCGGTAAACACTTCGGCGACGTGGAACGGCTGCGACAGGAAGCGCTCGATTTTGCGGGCGCGCGCCACGGTCAGCTTGTCCTCTTCCGAGAGTTCATCCATGCCGAGGATGGCGATGATGTCCTGCAGTGCCTTGTAGCGTTGCAGAATCTGCTGTACGCGGCGTGCGACTTGGTAGTGCTCTTCGCCGACGATCATCGGGGAAAGCATGCGCGACGTGGAGTCGAGCGGATCGACGGCGGGGTAAATGCCTTTGGCGGCGATATCGCGCGACAGCACGGTGGTCGCGTCGAGATGCGCGAACGACGTCGCCGGCGCCGGATCGGTTAGATCGTCGGCCGGAACGTAGATCGCCTGCACCGAAGTCACCGATCCCTTCGTTGTCGTGGTGATGCGCTCCTGCAGCGCGCCCATATCGGTCGCCAGTGTCGGCTGATAGCCGACCGCTGAGGGAATGCGGCCGAGCAGCGCGGACACTTCCGAGCCGGCTTGCGTGAAGCGGAAGATGTTGTCGACGAAGAACAGCACGTCCTGGCCCTGATCGCGGAAATATTCGGCGACAGTCAGCCCGGTCAGGCCGACGCGGGCGCGGGCGCCGGGCGGCTCGTTCATCTGGCCATAGACCAGCGCGCATTTGGAGCCTTCGACCGAGCCCTTGTGCGGATCCTTGTTCACGCCGGACTCGATCATCTCATGATAGAGGTCGTTGCCTTCGCGGGTGCGCTCGCCGACGCCGGCGAACACCGAATAGCCGCCGTGTGCCTTGGCGACGTTGTTGATGAGTTCCATGATCAGCACGGTCTTGCCGACGCCGGCGCCGCCGAACAGGCCGATCTTGCCGCCCTTGGCGTAGGGCGCGAGCAGGTCCACGACCTTGATGCCGGTGATGAGAATCGCCGCTTCAGTCGACTGGTCGGTATAGGCGGGCGCGTCCTGATGGATTGCGCGTTGGGCGTCGCCTTTGACCGGGCCGGCCTCGTCGACTGGCTCGCCGATCACGTTGATGATGCGTCCAAGGAGCCCTGCTCCAACCGGCACTGAAATCGGCGCGCCGGTATCGTGGACTTCCTGACCGCGGACCAGCCCCTCGCTGGTGTCCATCGCCACCGTGCGCACGGTGTTTTCGCCGAGTTGCTGGGCGACTTCGAGTACCAGGCGGTTGCCCTGGTTGGTGGTCTCAAGCGCGTTGAGGATCAGCGGCAAGTCGCCTTCGAAATGAACGTCGACGACGGCGCCGATGACCTGGGTAATGTGTCCTGCTTTGCTTGCCATCATGGCCCTCTTTGCGGATTAAAGCGCCTCGGCGCCGGAGATGATCTCGATCAGTTCCTTGGTGATCATCGCCTGCCGGGTGCGGTTATATTGCAGCGTCTGCCGGCGGATCATGTCGCCTGCGTTGCGAGTGGCATTGTCCATCGCCGACATTTGCGCGCCATAGAACGAGGCGGAGTTTTCCAGCAACGCGCGGAAAACCTGGACCGCCACATTGCGCGGCAACAGATCGTGAAGAATGTCCTCGGCTTCGGGCTCGAACTCATAGGCAGCGCCACCAAGCGAATCCTTGGCCTTGTCGTCGAACACCGGCGGAATGATCTGCTGCGCAGTCGGGATTTGCGCGATCACCGAGCGGAAGCGGGAGAAGAACAGCGTGCAGACGTCGAACTCGAAATTATTGAAGCGCGCGATGATCTTTTCAGCGATCTCCCGCGCGTTCTCGAACCGCAGCGTGCGCACCGCGCGCAGATCGACCATCTCGACGATCTGATTACCGTAGAGCCGGCGGAGCTGATCGTAACCTTTGCGGCCGACACAGAAGAATTTCACTTCCTTGCCTTGGCGCAGCAATGCCGCCGCGTGTTCGCGGGCAAGCCGCACAATCGCCGTATTGAACGGGCCGCATAGGCCGCGCTCCGCGGTGCAGACAAGAAGCAGGTGCACCTGATCGTTGCCGGTGCCGCGCAGAAGCCTCGGCGCGGTTTCGCTGCCGGCCACGGACGCGGCGATATTGCCAAGCACCTTGTCCATTTGCGTCGCATATGGACGCGCAGCCTCGGCCGTGGCCTGCGCACGGCGCAGCTTCGAAGCGGCGACCATCTGCATGGCCTTGGTGATCTTCTGCGTCGCCTTGGTGGAGGCGATGCGGTTGCGGAGATCTTTGAGCGAAGCCATTTCGTCTCAGTCGCTTCTCTTCATCGTCATGCCCGGCCTCGTGCCGGGCATCCACGTCTTTGCCGAGGGCCACGTCCGAAGACGTGGATGGCCGGGGCAAGCCCGGCCATGACGGCCATCACGCGAACGCCTTGGCGTAGCTTTCGACCGCGGTCTTGAGCTTCGCGGTGGTGGAGTCGTCAAGGTCACTCGAGTCGCGAATGGTGCTGAGAATCTCCGGGTGCTGCTGGCGAAGCGAGCCGAGGAGCCCGTCCTCAAAAGCGCGCACCCGATCGACCGGCAACGGATCGAGGTAGCCATTCACGCCGGCGTAAATGACGCAGACCTGCTCTTCCATCTTCAGCGGCGAGAACTGCGGCTGCTTGAGCAACTCGGTCAATCGCGAGCCGCGATTGAGCAGACGCTGCGTGGTGGCATCGAGATCGGAACCGAACTGCGCGAACGCAGCCATTTCCCGATACTGTGCGAGCTCGCCCTTAATGCGTCCGGCGACTTTCTTCATCGCCTTGGTCTGCGCGGCGGAGCCGACGCGTGACACCGACAATCCGACGTTCACCGCCGGGCGGATGCCCTGGTAGAACAAATCGGTCTCGAGAAAGATTTGGCCGTCGGTGATGGAGATCACGTTGGTCGGGATATAGGCCGACACGTCATTGGCCTGGGTTTCGATCACCGGCAGCGCGGTGAGCGAGCCGCCCTTGTGGTCGTCATTCATTTTCGCCGCGCGCTCCAGGAGCCGCGAGTGCAGATAGAACACGTCGCCGGGATAAGCCTCGCGGCCCGGCGGCCGGCGCAGCAACAGCGACATCTGCCGATAGGCAACGGCCTGCTTGGACAGATCGTCATAGATGATGACCGCGTGCATGCCGTTGTCGCGGAAATACTCACCCATGGCGCAGCCGGCAAACGGCGCGAGAAACTGCATCGGCGCCGGATCGGATGCGGTAGCCGCGACGATGATCGAATAATCGAGCGCGCCGTTTTCCTCCAACACTTTCACGAATTGCGCCACGGTCGAGCGCTTTTGTCCGACCGCGACATACACGCAATAGAGCTTGATCTTCTCGTCGCCTGAGGCGTTGAGCGGCTTCTGGTTCAGGATGGTGTCGAGCGCGATCGCCGTCTTGCCGGTTTGCCGGTCGCCGATGATCAGTTCGCGCTGGCCGCGGCCGATCGGGATCAAGGCGTCGATGGCCTTTAATCCGGTCGCCATCGGCTCATGCACCGACTTGCGCGGAATAATACCCGGCGCCTTGATGTCGACGCGCGACTTGCCCTCGGCCTTGATCGGACCTTTACCGTCAATCGGCTCGCCGAGCGCATCGACGACGCGGCCGAGCAAAACCTTGCCGACCGGCACCTCGACAATTGCCCGTGTGCGCTTGACCGTCTGCCCTTCCTTGATCTCGCGGTCAGAGCCGAAGATCACGATACCGACATTGTCGATTTCGAGGTTGAGCGCCATGCCCTTGACGCCGCTTGCGAACTCGACCATTTCGCCGGCCTGCACATTGTCGAGGCCGTAGACGCGAGCAATGCCGTCGCCGACCGACAACACCTGCCCGACCTCGGAGACTTCAGCCTCCTGGCCGAAATTCTTGATCTGCTCTTTGAGAATGGCGGAAATTTCCGCAGCGCGGATATCCATCAGCGGGCCTCTTTCATGGCGTGCTTGATCGCGTTGAGTTTGGTACGCAGCGAGGCGTCGATCATGCGGCTGCCAAGCTTGACGACCAGCCCGCCGATAATGGCGGGGTCGATTTTGACGTCGAGGTCAACTTCTTTGCCGCTGACCGCCTTGAGAGCGGCGCGCAATGCGGAAAGGTGCTGCGGCTTTAATTCTTCGGCGACGGTGACGTTAGCGGTCGCCTCGCCCTTTTCTCGCGCGACGAGTTCGCGGTAAGCGCGCACCATGTCGCGAATGGCAAAAAGACGACGATTGGCGGCGCAGAGCTTGATAAATTGCGCAGCCAGTCCGCCGATGCCCGAGCGCTCGAGTATCGGCGCGAGCGCTCTGAGTTGATCCTCGGACGAAAAAACCGGACTGCGCACCAGCCGGGCAAGGTCGGGCGTTTGTTCGATCAGCGCGTCAAAGCGCTCCAAATCGGTCTTTACCGCATCGATCGCGCGGGTCTCTTGGGCAAGATCAAACAACGCGGCCGCATAACGGGCCGCCACGCCTGCCATAAGAGGTTGTTCGCCTGCCACGTCGCTTGCGCCTTGAGTTTCTTGTGAGCTGTTCCGCAAGACTCGCAAACGGCGCCAACGACCGGCACAAGCCTTTGGGATTCAGGCGGGACTCGACGATCTGGAGGCAGCGGGAATGCCCCCGCGGCCCCGCGAAAATCGCGCGTTTGCTAACACACCGCGCTATGCGGTGCAACATGGCGGAACTTCCGGAAAGTACGCCCAAAATCGGCCGCCACATATTGCTTGCCGAACGGCGCTGATGCACGTTTGGCGGCTACGCCGGGTCTCCCTTTATGTCGATGTCTCCAGGCCGCGACCGTTCCTTGGTCGGCGGCGCCGCCAAGCTCCTGTGCCTTCTTTGGCTCGCCGGCGTCGCCATGCGCATGACGCTGTTGACGGTTCCCCCGGTCATCCCGCTCATTCACGAAGAGCTCCGTATGTCGGAGACCCAAATCGGGCTCCTGATCGGACTTCCGTTGGCGCTCTTCGCGATCGCCGCCGTCCCGGGCTCACTCCTGATTGCGCGTATCGGTACCCGGCTGGCGCTGGTCCTCGGCATGACCATCGCGGCGCTGGCGGGCGGCGCGCGCGGCGCGGCGACCAACGTTTGGACGCTCTATGCAGCGGCGATCGCGACCGGGTTCGGTATTGCCATTATGCAGCCGGGAATGCCGACGCTGGTGCGCGAATGGCTGCCGGCTCGCGTGGGTGCCGGCACCATCGCCTACTCGAACGGAATGGTGGTCGGCGCCATGCTGCCGTCGATCCTGACCATTCCATTGGTCTTGCCGCTGGTCGGCGGTTCCTGGCGGCTCGATATCGTCGTCTGGGCAGTCGCCGCCTTGATCATCGCCGGTGTGTTTTTTCTCGCCAGCCCGCAAGAACGCCGGGGAAAATCCGATCCCGGCTTTAGCGCGACGGGCGGCCAGTGGTGGCCGGAATGGAAGAATCCGGTGGTTTGGCTTGTTGCGTTTGCTTTCGGCTGCAACAATTCGCCGTTCTTTGGCGCCAACGCCTTTCTCGGCGATTATCTGGCTAGCGAAGGACAATCGCGCACGCTTGGCTTCGCGCTCGCCGGACTGAACGGCGCGCAGCTCATCGCCCTGATTATTTTGATCTTGACGGCCAAGCGGCTGCAACGGCGAGCTTGGCCTTTCCTGCTGTTCGGGCCCGCCATGCTCGCCGGCTTCCTCGGCTTGCTCGTTTTCCCCTCGCCCGTGGCGATCGTCTTGTGCACCAGCCTGATCGGCATCAGCACGGCGATCACTATGACTCCGACCTTGGCGCTGCCGGCGCTGCTGGTGCCGCCGGCCGACGTGCCACGCACCGCGGCCGGCATGTTCACCATCAGCTACACATGCGCGATCGTCATTCCGACGATTTGCGGCGCGCTGTGGGATCTGACCGGTAAGCCCTGGACGGCGTTCGTGCCGTTGTGCCTGTGCTGCGTCGGACTCACGGTTTTCGGCACGATCGCAGCGCGTTATCGTCCGATCGGGGAAGCGCGCGGTGCGCGCGCCTACGCGCAATGAGCACGCGTCCGAAGAGACAGCGAGCCGCGACGAAGACCGCCAAGAAACGGCTTATGCTGCCGAGCGATCGGCTCGCCTACTCCGCCATCACCGAGCGCGCGCCGCTGAAACTTCCCGACGGCGCCCGCATGGCGGTGTGGATCATTGTCAACGTCGAAGAATGGGATTTCACCCAGCCGATGCCGCGCACGGTGCTCAGTCCTCCGGCCGGCGGCTCGCCGATTCCGGACGTACCCAATTGGGCGTGGCATGAATATGGCAACCGCGTCGGCTTTTGGCGCTTTGTCGAATTGTTCGACGCGTTTTCAATTCCCGCGGTGCTCGCCATCAACGGCTCGGCCATTGCCGCCTACCCGCCGATTGTGCGCGCGGCGCTCGAGCGCAAGTGGGAATTCATCGGCCACGGCTACACCCAGCGCAACATGCAGAAAGTGGCGGACGAGCGCGGCGATATCCGCCGCACGCGCGAGGTGATCGCCAAAGCCACCGGCACAGCGCCGCGCGGCTGGCTCGGCCCCGGTCTGACGGAAACCTGGGAGACGCCCGATCTCCTCGCCGAGGAAGGGTACGGTTACGTCGCCGATTGGGTGCTCGACGATCAGCCGGTG
>DATNNI010000520.1:0-15246 GCA_035601915.1 Xanthobacteraceae bacterium | reverse complement strand
GCCGTCGAGCCGCAGGTCGCGGATTACTGGCCGCAGGCGGCGCAGCTGCGCACGGGCGGCGCGCTCGTCCTGTCGCGGTTTGCTTATCTGCGGCGGCGCGGGAACGATCTCGTACTTGAATCCCCGCGCGCCGCCGCGTTGCTCAGGATTTGCGATCCAAGCATCGTGGGCGTGCTGGCCGAGCTTTCGACGCCGCGAACAATCGGACAACTGCGCCGGCTAAAGGATTTCCCGGGCGTGTTGCTTCTCGGCGTGCTGCTCGATTGCCGATTTGCATTCGAGGTGAACGCCAAAAGCGACGAGAATCTCCGGTCGGCCGAGGGCGATGAGGACTTGGTGTTGTGGGACTTTCACGATCTGCTGTTTCACAGCCGCAGTACCGAGGGCCGGCACGCTAACCCGCTCGGTGGCACCTATCCCCACGCCGGAACGATCGCGCCGCTGCCGGCGGTGCGGCCGCGGTGGCCGGGAAAGTCGATCGATCTGCGCGAGTTCCTGACCCCGGGGAGCGGAATGAAGTCACCGGTCGCCGAAATCTTGCGCCAGCGTCATTCAGTGCGCAACTTTGATGATCGCCGCCCGATCACGCTCGCCGAGCTTTCGCGGTTTCTCGACGGCGCCGCGCGCATTCTGTCGAAGCCTAAGCACGCCGCCAACGCCGCGGACGCGGGCGGTGAAGCGGACTACGCGCTGCGGCCCTATCCGTCGGCGGGCGCGAGCTACGAGCTCGAACTCTACCTCGCCGTCAATGCATGCGAGGGACTGCGGCGCGGTTTCTATCACTACGACGCCGACGGTCATGCGCTCGCGGCGGTCGATGTTGCCGCCAACACGCTTGATGCGTCGCTCGTTGCCTGCGCGTCCGCCATGGGCGTAGAAACGCCGCCGCAGATCCTGATCACGATTGCGGCGCGCTTTGGCCGGATTTCGTGGAAATACTCGTCGCTCGCTTATTCGCTCGTCCTCAAGGACGTCGGCGTGCTGCTACAAACATTTTATTTGATGGCCACGGATCTTGATCTCGGCGGCTGTGCGGTCGGCATCGCCAATATCGATCTGTTCGCCAAGATGACCGGGATCGAGTTCCACATTGAAGGGCCGGTCGGCCAATTCGCCTTGGGGCGCGGAACGCAAACCGCGGCAACGTCATCAAGCGCCTAGAAAGCGGCCGATCGCCCAACGCGTCATGCCCGGGCATAGCCCGTCGAAGATGGGCGTAAAACGCCCTTTCGCCCGGCCATCCACGTCTTTTTTCAGCCAGTTGAGGCGTGGATGCCCGGCACAAGCTTGCAGCCGGGCCGGCCACTTCGGCCCCGATCCGATTGACCGAGCATGACGGGCACACGAGTTTGTCGCGTAGCGGAACGATCTACCGGCCGGCGCGTTCGCCCGCAAAAGGTCGCCACTTGGAGCGAGAACCGCTCCGCATTCGCTTGGCTCATTTGAGCCAGGACCAACGGGAGATCGACATGGCAGAAAATGCAGCCAAGAAGTCGTTTGAAGCCGGCGCAAAAACGGCGCGGGAGGCTTTGGAAAAAGGAGCCGCAACAACGGAACAAGCCGCGCGAGAAGCCGAGCACAGCTTTTCTTCAGCGGGCGAAGGGCTTCGCGATTTCAACGCCAAGCTGATGAGCTTTGGCCAAGCCAACACGATGGCCAACCTGAATTTCTTCGCTGAATTGGCGCGGGCGAAAGGGCCAACGGAAGCATTCGAGCTGTGGTCACGGCACGCCCAGGAACAAATGCAAAGATTTACCGAGCAGTCGCAGGAACTGGGAACGTTGGGACAGAGAATTGCATCGACGAGCGGCGAGCCGTTGCGGCGTAGTTTCGACCAAACGCTCCGACGGGTTTCGTGAAGCGGCTTTGCCTTCACGGCGAAGTTCTCGAAAACGGAATGAAAGAGGCCGCTAACTGCGGCTCGCGTTCCGAGGGATGAAGCGTCAAGGGCGATAGCTGGCGGTATTGTTCAATACGCTTGTCGAACTCGACGCAGGGCTCGCATACGCTGAGGACCTCTTCTTTTGGGAAAGACCCGCGGACGGCGTCCAAACCGCGATGATCTTACCCCGGGGAATTTCCGCGCCTGATATGGATAACTCTGAACAGGGCGCTGTTTAAAATTGAACATCCCGGCCGCTGACTTGTTCCTCCTGAAAAAAATGTGGCACGGCGCGCGGCTGGAAGTAAAATGGGCGGTCAATGGAACAGAAGGTGGCGAGGCGTCGTGGCTAAGGCAAAGAAGAAGAATCAACAGCCGTTCAACGTGAAAACGTTTCTTAGCACGGTGGACGGCGGCAGGACCGTCAAGACCTATCGCAGGAACGAGAAAATCTTCTCACAGGGCGACCCGGCGGATGCGGTCTTTTACATCCAAGAGGGCAAGGTCAAGGTTTGCGTCGTGTCCGGGGCGGGCAAGGAAGCAGTCGTTGCCCTGCATGCAAAAGGCGACTTCTTTGGCGAGGGATGCTTGGCCGCCCAACCGCTTCGCTTGGCGACAGTCGCGGCGATGACGGAATGCGTCGTCATGCGACTCGACAAAGTGGCCGTCGTGAAGGAGCTCCAGGAAGAGCCCAAGTTTGCAGAGCATTTCATGTCTTATCTGTTGGCTCGGAATGCGCGCGTCGAGGAAGATTTGGTCGATCAGCTTTTCAATTCGAGCGAAAAGCGCCTGGCGCGGGTGCTTCTCCTGATGGCTAACTTCGGCAAGGAGGGCAAACCGGAGCCGGTGATAGCGAAGATCAGCCAAGGGACCCTCGCCGAGATTGTCGGCACCACGCGATCGCGCGTGAGCACGTTCATGAATAAATTCCGGGATTTGGGTTTCATCACCTACAATGGCGAGCTTGAAGTTCGCAATTCGTTGCTGAACGTGGTCCTGCACGACAAGCCGCAGCTCAGGCGGGTCGAGGAGAGCGCAGAATAGACACGATCGCTATAGGCGTGAGCGCGCCAGTCTTTCACGAATTCTCGCGATGTGCGGCCGATTTGTCCTAACCGTCGACCCACTGTGCAACTTTATCGAGAGCTCTCGCAATTCGCAGCCTTGGTATCGCGTGCGGCGGCAGGGTGATCGCGAAAGAACCGGAGCATTTCCTTCGCTGCGTCCGGCCCTCGCGGGTCGGTGTAGGAGCCGGCGGGACTACCGCCCGACCAGGCGTGACCAGCTCCGTGGATGCACCATTGCTCCAGGATTGCTTGGCCATTGGCATCAGTATGGCTCGTGCAGGTATAGGCATGGCCACCGGGAACCTGCCCGCGACGCACTTTCGTTTGCCAGTTCCCGGCTCGCGTGGAACGGTTGATGACCTGATCGGCGTTTCTGGGGTGTACAATGGTGTCACGATCGCCATGAAAAACGATCGTAGGGAGCGGTGGCTGCTCTCCAGGAACGGCCGAAGCATCATCGGACGCGAAAGAGTTCGGAGAAGCGCCATGCCGCATCGCGGCGAATGCGGAGATAAGGTCGTCGGCGGCCCCACACGCCAGACCTGAATGCACCGCGAGTGCGGCATACAGATCCGGGTAAGTTGCTCCCATTACGGCGGCCGCTGCGGCGCCGGCCGACAATCCGCCAACGTAGACGCGTCGCGGATCGACGGCATAGTTGTGCATGACTTGGCGCGTGATGCCCGCGATGAGCGAAGGTTCACCGCGATCCCGACGCTGGTCATCCGGGCGAAACCAATTCCAACATCTCGCCGGGTTCGCGTGACTTGGCTGCGCAGGATAGACTACGAGACAGATTTCTTCCTCCGCGATCACATTCATTCGCGTCCCGGCCGCGAAATCGTCGGGTGTTTGAGTGCCGCCGTGCAACATGACAATCAAAGGAACCGCTTGGCCCTGATAGCCGCTGGGAATGTACAGCTTGTAAGCACGGCTTCCGGCCGAGTTGGTATAAATCTCTTCAATGTACTTTCCGCCATCCGGCACAAGGTCCGGCGTGGATAACGGTGCGGGCCGCGACCATCCCTGCAGTCCAGGGCTAGAGGGGTATTCGAAGCGATAGGTTGGATCGCGCAGGGGCTGGAAATAATGAGCGGAAGGCCTCGCGTTGAAGTTAAAAGGCGTCGTTTTATCGAGGGTCTCGGCTAGCCCATCAATGGTCGGCGGGCGGTCTCCGAGACCAGTAATCTCGCAATCGTTCTCGCCTCGAAGCATGCGCTGAATGACCGCCGTGGCTTCGATGAGTCGGTTTGCCCGCGTAAGCCGTGTTGCCTCGAGCATCATGTCATTCATATCGAAAAGCTTCCTTTTGCTTGGGAGCGAACACGGACGGAGTTTGTCTGCGCCGAAATTCATTTCGCGCATCCGCTTCTTCGTCATTGCATTCTATCGGCGAGTGCGGCCTTGACCTCTGGACTGGCGTGCAACGCACCCAGCACAACGACCGAAGCGATGGTGGCGCGGGCAAGTTCAGGTGTGACGTCGGCCCCGATAGTGGCGAGGCCCAATACGTTGATCTCCAACATCTGCCCGGTGCGACGCGCTTGCTCGAGATCCTCGCGGCTATAATTCCGCAGGCCGAGGTCTAGACTCTTTCGGGCGGTAGACTGTTTGACGACCTCGGCATGGCGTTCGAGTTGGTTTCGAATTGCCGTTCGAATGAAATCAGTCCGGTTCGAGTAAAAACCGTCCTGCACCATGAGGTCGATGTGGCCAAGGTCAACGAAGCCGAGATTGATTGTGATCTTTTCGGTGTCACTCGGCTTCGGTCGTAGTTGATGGACATTTTCGACCATTTTTACCATCCATAGAACATCTAAATGGATGGTACATGGATGGTGGCCTAAGTCAAGGACTGTTTCGCCGGAATGTCACTTGATCGAATCTGGGCGCCAAGCGTTTGAGTCATCGCGCGCGGGCCGCAAGCTGAGGCGGGAAGCGCTAAAAAGGTCGTCGGCGTTTACGATGCCGCGCTGCGCAAGCTCGATGATGTGAGTAGCAACAAGGCGCGTCGCCGAATCGTCAGCCTCATTCAACGCCGAGCGAGGCGCAATCCGGCGCTTGATATCCGGCAAGTCCTCAAAGCCGATAAGCGTTCGCTTGAGGCTCCTGGGTAGCTTGCGCGAACTCGAGGTTCTTATCTGCCGCTCGTTTTGCCGCGCGCAGCGTATAACAAAAAAATATGTGCATTAGCGGGCTTCTTTTTCGCTTCCTAACTTAGGAACGATGCGTATGCGAGCGCGTTGGCGCGTGGGTGAGAGGTCTTCCAAGGAACATTTAGTATGAAGAAGTTGGTGATAATTGCGCTCGCTCTTTCGCTCGCCGGTCCGGCGCTCGCGCAGAGTAGTAATGGTGGTGGTAATGGCACCACGGGTTCGACCGCCACAGGATTATCAGCCGCCGGATCGGGTTCCGGCATGAACAACGGCGGACGCGGTATGAACAACAACGGTCCCGGCATGAGCGGTAACGGCGCCCGGATGAATAACAACGGCAGCGGGATGAATAGCAGCAACCGGATGAACGGCACCGGCTCTTCGCAGGAGTAACTGCAAAGCGTCTGCCGCGTTTGTGCTTTGCCAAAGCGGTAGAGGTGGAGACCCGGAGACTTCCGACCCCGCCCCCCCCGGTCTCCGGGTCTTCCAATCCTCGAAGTCCTTAAGTGGCTTGGGATCAAAGAAGACTAATTGTGAAATATCGCGGTTTGTAGCCATGCAGGCGAAGTCTTGGGCTGAACGGAAACTCGCAAGAGTGCGAGAGCTGCTCGTGGAGCAGCAAAAACGCATCGATGATCAGCGTGAATGGATTGCGCAGCTCGAATATGAAACGGACGGTTCCCCTTCGTTGCTTCGATCCGCGAGGGAGTTGCTGCGGGATATGGTCAAAACCCATGAAGCAATACTAATCGAGGCGAGTGCAGCCCAAGCGCGCATTGACGGTCTGTTGCGCCACAATGCCATCCCTGTCTAAGGATACCGGGGTAGCTCGGCCCGTTCTCAAAATTGTACCTACGGCAGCGAGAGTTCCGAGGCACGTTCTCGTCACGATCATGAACTTATTGTCCAGGCGCTTTTGGGATGCTCCTGGGGATGTAAGGTAGCTTGCCACAAGAAGGAATGAACAATGCTGTGCCGGACGCGGTTTCTTTTGATGGCTCTGGCGCTCTTCGGGGGATCGGCGGCTATCGCCGACCCACTTAGCAAGGGGACGAAGGAAGAGCAAAAAGCTTGCGCGCCGGAGGCCGTAAAATTTTGCGGCCACGAGTTAGATGTCGACGCCGCGGACACTGCCGCAATTCTAAAGTGCCTACAAAGAAACAGACAGAAAATCAGTATTCGATGTCAGGCTGTATTAGAGCATAACGGAAAATAGCGGGAAACGACGACTTGGTCGCTCGCCCCGAGTAGTTATCTTTTGAAACTATGACGACGCGGTCTTAAACTCGTCTTCTACGGTCAGAACAACGATCATTGGCGGGCCGGCGTTTTTTCAGTGAAACGATAACGAAATTCGAAGCCGCGCAAATAGGTGTAGTCGACGCGGCTTCGCTTTGCGCCGAGGCGCTGTCAGCGTTCAACACCGATAGGCTGGTGCGCTCGATCCCGGAGACGGCCGCGAACATCGACGCGATGTTCTGATTCGCTGACCACGATCGTGGCAGCGATCCTCTCGTGCAACCCCGCTGTCAAAATCCGCTCGTCTTAATTCTGACGGCAGCGGGTATTCGGGTATGGGTCGCATTCGATATCTACTGGTTCCTCTGCGATTTCTCCGTCCGGCAGACGCTTTCGGCCCCCGACGACCACCTGCTTGTGGAAAGCCACCGTATTGACCTTGTTCGTTTCCGACATGGTCAATTCGTTCCGAGTGGACTTAAGGCAAGTCACCACGTTTGTAAGAAGGAAGAGGCCGCCATCGAGGCGGCCTCACTCTGATTACGTGAGCCAATAATCGAAGTTGTACTGCAAGATGCCGACGTCACTATAAATGTGATCTGCAGTGAAGAGGCCGTGGGGACCTGCGCCCAAGGAATTGACCTCTTCGAACAGATTAGCGTCTGCTGCTTGGACACTGAAGTAGAACGATAGCGGATGGTCGTGTGGATTCATGACGTTGAGATCGTGATTGATTGCGTGTTGTTCAGCCGTTCCTTTGGCGAGATCTCTCATTACGTCGATTTCATGCGTTAACTTATGAACGAAAGTAGCTTCCGCGGTCATTTGCGGTCCTCCGAAACGTCGCCAACCACAGCGTAGCTCAAAAGGATCAGGGCGCTAGTTCAAAAGGAAAGGAACGGCGCGTGATCCGAAGTCGGCGCCCGACCTTTGCGAGGAATGAAAAGGCTGTAAGGCCGGCATCGCTGAATCCGCCGACCAAAATTTCAGGCACAAGACCTAGTGGCTTGACTGTTGTTCCCGGTATGTTCTTATGGCGTATGGGTGTGCTGCTCGAGATCAATCGACACTTTCCTTTCCAAGTCGCGCTGTCGTTCGACGAAGCGGCAATGGAAGTTCTCGAATGGCTCGATGAGGCGCCGTTCGAATGGGACATGTATGTCGATCTGCCGGAAAACTGCATCCGTTATTGCTTCCGCAATGCCGCCGATGCGATGGCGTTCAAGCAGCAATTCGCAAGCAGTCTGCAAAGGCGCGCCGCCGGCGGCGAGCATTGATCGCGGCTCGACACACCAGCCGTCCTCAAAATGCCAAATCACTGCGGCCCGGAGAGGCGTTCCAGAAATCCGACCGCCGCGAGGCTGCGCTTGCCGATCAGCGCGAACATGGCGTCCTGTGGATCGGCACATTGGATGATCCAGTTGCCGTCCGGCGCTTGCGTCGGCCCTTTGAGGATTTGCCCGCCGCCGGCGGTTACACGGCTTGCCGCCGCATCGAGGTCGCCGACGGTGAAATAATGAAGCCAGAACGGCCCCGGCAGCGCCGGCGGCTTGGTCAATATGCCGCCGATTGTTTGTCCACGCGAGGCGAACAACTGATAGGTGCCGAGGTCGCCGCTATCGGCGATGGTTTTACGCCAACCGAAAAGATCGCCGTAGAACTTAACCGCGCGCTCGCAATCGTCAGCGAAAAGCTCGTGCCAACTGACTTGGCCACGAGCACGCGGTGTGGCGGGGGCTTCCGTCCGCGGGCTGAGCCAGCTGATCAAAGCGAATACCGCCTTTTGTTGGTCGGCGACGACCGCAAAGCGGCTGATGTCGCCGATATTGGTAGGCGGTATGTAGACATTTCCTCCGAGCGTCACGACTTGGTCGCTGGCTGCGTCAACATCGCCGACCTGCACGTAGCCGAGCCAGCGCGGTAGCCCGCCGCTGCGCCGTGATTCGCCCGGCAGCTGCAGGAGGCCGCCGACCGCATTCTCGCCGGCGAGAAACAGCGTATAGGGCATGCCGGGCGTGGACGCGTCGTGTGCGCTCCAGCCGACGACATTCGTGTAGAAGGCGCTGGCGGCGTCGATGTCAGTCGTCATCAACTCGTACCAGACGAACCGGCCGCCAGTATCGGCCATTGACGAATCCTCGGATTGAAAGCGTCGCCTTTCGGGCCGGAAGGCTTTATTGCGACGCGCGGACTTTAGAGGGCGTATTCATAAATCCGGCCAAACACCCGCTTTCAAACTCAGAGCGGTGCATTGCTGCACGGCAGCGAGATGACGCTACGTGCCTTGACCGATCTCGGCTGATCCTCGCCGCGACGCAACACCTGATCCGATGGTCCAACAACAGGTCAACAGTATCGCGTGCGGTTGCGGGAGATTCCCCGCTGCGGCTTGTCCTTCTCTGCGGATCACCAGCTGAATTTGTAATTGAGGCCAGCACGGACAACGTTCTCGTTCAGTGAGACCGACTCGCTGCTCACCCCCGCTGGATTGACCAGAGAGCAGATCGTGCCCGCGGGGCAAGAAATGGTGCCGAGACCGACGTAGAGGTATTCGATCTTCGCCGTCCAGTTTTCGGTGAAGGCAACCTCAATGCCGCCTCCGGCGGTCCAGCCGACTTGCGGTCCAACGCTGACGAAGTTCGATGGCGGGTTCAAACCTACTCGAAAATCGGCGATTGCCGCGCCGGCGGTCGCGAAAACGAGGAAGCGGTTAAACGCGTACCCCACTCGACCTCTTGCCGTGCTCAACCATCCGCTTTTGGTTTCACAAGCTACGCCGGCGGCCGCGCCCAAACCCGCGCACGCTGCCGTGGAGCTGCTACCCTTCAGCGCAGACCAATCGAGATCGCCCTCCACGCCAAAAACAAAGCCGCCGAATCCACCGTAATTGAGACCGGCTGTTCCCCCGACAAGAGCACCATTAGTCGCGAAGTTGCCTGTCGAAACGCCGGCGTTGGTCCAGTGACTGCTGCCGAAGCCGTAGCCGCCGTTAACGCCGAGATAGAAGCCTCCCCAATTTAGCGGCGCGTCGGCAGGATAGTAATTCGTTGGCGGGATCGGAGCGGGCCCGGGCACCGGGACATCCGCGGCCATTGCTCGCGTTGCGGTCATCAGCGACAGCGCTATTGCGACAACCGCTATACGCTTGACCCCAACGGAGACAGGCGCGCCGAAACCGGGCGCGTAACCCGAAGACGCCGCGAAGTTGAGTGCTTTGCGGATGTTTCCGGAGAGCCGCTTCATCGTCGAATCCTCCCCCAGCCGACGAACATCATAGAGGGTAGACTGTTGCGAGGAAAGTGAGCGGGACGCGCGTTCCGGCGCGTGTTTGAGCGGATGGGCCGCTTTCAACCCCATGCGTTCAGCGCCGCCGCGGCCACTTTCTCGGGCGTGATGCCGAAATGCTGGTAGAGTTCCTTGTAAGGCGCGCTGGCGCCAAATCCCGTCATGCCGATAAAAATTCCGCCCGAGCCGATCACCGCGTCCCAGCCCTGGCGGATGCCGGCCTCCACGGCGATGTTGACTTTAGCTCGGCCGACGATGGCGGCGCGCTCGCGCTCCGAAAGCGCGAGCAATAATTCCATGCACGGCACCGACACGACGCGCGCGGCGACGTTGCGCTCGGCAAGGAGCTTTTGCGCCGCGACCGCGATGGCGACTTCCGAGCCGGTGGCGAACAGCGATACCGCGACCGCGCCTTGCGCGGCGCGGAGCTCATAGGCACCGCTCGCGCAGCGATTAGCCTCGTCGAGCGAAAGCCGCTGCTGCGGAAGATTTTGCCGCGTCAACGCCAGGACGCTCGGGGATTTTGCCGTTTCAAGCGCGAGCTGCCAGCATTCGACCGTTTCCACTGCGTCGCACGGGCGAAACACTTTAAGATTGGGAATGGCGCGCAGCGCCGCGAGATGCTCGACCGGCTGATGGGTTGGGCCGTCTTCGCCAAGACCGATGGAATCGTGGGTCATGACGTGGATGACACGCTGGCCCATGAGCGCGGCGAGCCGGATTGCCGGCCGGCAATAATCGGAGAACACCAGGAACGTGCCGGAGTAAGGAATAATGCCGCCATGCAGCGCCATGCCGTTCATGGCGGCGGCCATACCGTGCTCGCGCACGCCATAATGGATGAAGCGGCCGGAGTAATCCGCCGCGTTCAAGACCTTCATTGCCTTGGTGCGCGTGTTGTTGGAGCCGGTGAGGTCGGCCGATCCGCCGATCATCTCCGGCAGAGCCGTCGTCAGCTCTTCAAGCGCGAATTCGGACGCCGAGCGGGTTGCGATCTCTTTCGGCGCCTCGGCGAGTTTGTGCTTCACGGCGCCGACCGCAGCTGCAAGCTTCTCCGCCGGAAAGGCGCCGGCGATGCGGCGCTCAAACTCGCCGCGCTCAGCAGAGTCGAGTGCAGCGAGCCGCTCCTGCCAGACGCGCCGCGCCGGGCGGCCGCGCTGAGCGGCGGCACGCCAGCGTTCGAGGATCGCCGGCGGAATTTCAAATGGCGGAGCCGTCCAGCCAAGTTTCGCCCGCGCCGCTGCAACCTCCTCGGCGCCGAGCGCAGAGCCGTGAACTTTTTCCGTTCCGGCTTTGGTCGGCGCGCCAAATCCAATGACGGTCCGGCAGGCAATGAGTGAAGGCCGGTCGCTGTTTTTGGCGGCCTTGAGCGCAGCCGCAATCGCGGCGGGGTCGTGGCCGTCAATTCGCTCCGCCGCCCAGCCGGCCGCTTCGAAGCGCTCCACCTGATCGACGGAATCGGCGAGCTTGAGCGGGCCGTCGATAGAGATGCCGTTGTCGTCGAACAGCACAATGAGCTTGTTGAGTTTCAGATGGCCCGCGAGCGCGACGGCTTCCTGGCTGACGCCTTCCATCAAGTCACCGTCCGAGGCGATCACATAGGTCGTGTGATCGACGATCTCGTTGCCGAACAGCGAAGCCAAATGCCGCTCGGCGATCGCCATGCCCACCGCATTCGCAATGCCCTGGCCCAGCGGACCGGTTGTGGTTTCCACTCCCGGCGTGTGGCCGTGCTCGGGATGCCCCGGCGTGAGTGAACCGATCTGGCGGAAGCGCTTGAGCTCCGCGACGGTCATATTCTCGTAACCGAGCAGATAAAGGAGCGCATAGATCAGCATCGACCCATGGCCGGCGGACAGGACGAAGCGGTCGCGATCCGGCCAGTTCGGATCGGCGGGGTCGAACTTCAGAAACTGCGTGAACAAGACGGTCGCGACATCGGCCGCGCCCATCGGCAGGCCGGGGTGTCCGCTTTTGGCCTGCTCGACGGCGTCCATGGCGAGCGCGCGAATGGCATTGGCCATGCGGTTATGTTCGGCGCGGTCCGGCGCGGCGCCGCCGTCGGGAAAAGCGGAAGGCTGCGCGAGAGCCGCACTCGCGCCCGCCGCGAGAAGACTTTTAGCCATGGTCATGAACCGCCAAGCGGACCGCGAATGCGCGGTCGTAGCATGCGAGGCGCTTGAGTCAATTGCGCCGCCGGCGCGGACAAGCGTCATTCACAGGGCCGCGCCAAAAATTGCTTTAGACGTTGACGCTCTTGCTCCACGCGACGTAAAGTTCCTTTTGTAAATGGTTGCCATCGCTCCAGTTTTCACCTGCTACTAGGCGGCCTTTCGGCCACAGCGGGGCGGCAAATGAGCGAAACCGATTCTAACCTGATTGAGATCGCACGGCGGCGGCTCGCCATAGCGCTCGATGCCTTGGACGCGGCCTGCGAGCGGCGCGGCGACGCCGATCGCCACCAGGAGGCGTTGATGCAGCAGATCGAAGCCCTCGGCGACGATCGTGCGCGCCTCGCGAGCGAACTCGATCATGCCGCCGCGCGCGGCCGCGGGCTGGAAGCGGCCAATCGCGATGTCGCCGAGCGGCTCACTACGGCGATCGATACCATCAATGGCATCCTGAAAAAGAGCGCCGCTGCGGAGTGATCAAGGACGGCAATGGCCCAAGTCAGCGTCACTATCAACGGCCGAAGGTTCAACATGGCCTGCGAAGACGGCCAGGAAGACCATCTCACGGCGCTGGCGCGTGAATTCGATACGCGCATCGAGGGGCTGCGGTCGAAATTCGGTGAGATCGGCGATACCCGTCTCACCGTCATGGCGGCGCTCACCGTGGCCGACGAGCTTTCTGAGATCAGCGTACGCGTCAAACGCCTGGAAGAGGAACTCGCCGCCGGCAAGTCCGCGCGTGTCACGGCGGCCGAGCGCAGCAAAGATGCGGAAGCCGCAGTCGCCTCAGCGCTCGAAGCCGCGGCTGACCGGATTGAAAGCCTGGCCAAAAAAATAAACCGGACAATCGGCGGCAACGGTGTTCCGCTGGGCTAGCCGCCGATTCAACGCGTGTGGTGGTTCAATGTCCGGTTTCGAGACGCGCTCATCCAGAGCGCGACGGCTTCTCTTCGAATCGTCATGCGGGCTGGCTTCTTCATGGAGCATGATCTTTTCCGAAAACCGGTGCCCACTTTTCTGGATCATGCTCTACGCCGCCTGAACAAATTTTTCCGCCTCGGCAGGATCGGCAAGCCACGGGAAGAATGTCCGCGGATCGTCGAAGCCGTTGACGAAAGCTTTGCCGACCTTGGGCTTACTCTGGGCCGCGACCAAAATATTGAGGACGTGGGGCGGCGGCGGTTGCAGCATGGCGTTGGTCCAGCCGGTGACGAATTGCGCGTAGTTCCAGTACTCGTCGAAGGTTTGCTGCATCCACGCCCGATCGAAAGGCTTGGCGCCGTTGTCGAGGATGCGCTTCAGGTAAAGGCGGGCGCATTTCGCCGCGTTGTTCGAGCCTTGGCCGGTGATCGGATCGTTGAGCACGACCGCGTCGGCCATGCCAAACACAGCCGCGCCGGACGGCAGCTGCGCGACCGGCTTTCTCACCGTCGGAGCGAACCGGCCGCTGAGTATGCCGTTAGGGTCGGTGAGCTTGGCGTTCTTTGAACGCTCGGCCTCCCACGGAAAGAACTTCTGCAAAATTTCCATGCTGCGCGCGAGGTGCTGATCCGGCGTCTTCACGTCGCTCCAACAGTCCATCGGTCCGCCGGGAATCCCTTCGAACACCATGATCTCGCACGGTCCGGTAATGGTCAGTGCCGGAAAGACGAAATACTCGCCGACGGTCGGGGCGATGTTGAAGGCGACGCGCGTTGGCGAGTACGGTGCAAGTCCGGTCACGTAGGTTAAGGCCAGCGCGCGTTGCGGCTGGTCGAACGGCGATCGGCTGCCGTCGCGCTCGAACAGTTTGGTGATATCGCCCTTGCCGCCGGCGATGATGAGGAGATCGCTGTCGCGCGCGTAGTTTTCCAAATCGGCGACCGAGGCTTCGCGGATGATCAATTCGCCGCCGCCATCCTTAAATTTTTTAATCCAGCCGGGATATTTGACGCGCTGGTCGACGGCCTGTCCCGGCTTGTCGAGTGTGTAGACCCAGTCGATGGCTTTCTTGCCATCGGGGCCGGCAATCGAGACGCCGAGAGCTTCGGTCTTCGGGCACTCTTTCTCCCAGTCATTGAGCCCGAGGTCGCGCTCGGCTTGCAGGGCATCGGCGAACATGAACTGGCTCGACATCACCTTGCCGGTGGCGAAGTCCTCAGGCGTGCGGTTCGAAATGAGCCGCACGCGATAGCCGTTTTGCAGAAGCCCGAGGCCAAGCTGCAGGCCGGACTGACCGGCGCCGACGATGGTAATGTTTCGCATCTCGATTCCTCCCCAAAATTGCTTCGGTTATTCCATCAGCTTCGAAATGGCGGGCTCGACCTGTTCGGGCCCGAGCGCCGAATAGCCGCCGTCAACCGCGATGTCGGCGCCGGTGATGAATGACGCTTCGTCGGAAAGAAGGAACGCGACCGCCTGCGCGACTTCGTCCGGATCGCCGAGGCGGCCGAGAATATGGTACGGGGCCGCGACGCGATCCGCCTTGGCGCGGTCGCCCTTTGACAGCTCGGAAATCACGTTCGACCACGTCCAGCCTGGCGACACCGAGTTGACGCGAATTTTGTCGGGCGCGAGGTCGAGCGCTTCGTTGCGCGTCAATTGCAGGATTGCGGCTTTGCTGACCGGGTAGAGCCAGCGGCCGGTCTGTGCGGCTTTGCCGCTGATGCTGCCGAAATTGACGACGGCGCCGCCGCCGCGGGCCGCCATGATCGGCCGCGCCGCTTTCAGCAGCATGACGCCGCCGACGACATTGACGTCAAATGACGTCAGCCAGTCCTGGCGCGAGGCATTGAGCGCATCGTCCACATAGGAGCATGCGACGTTGACCAGAAAGTCGATGCCGCCGAATGCCTTGACCGCGGCTTCGACGCAATTTTTCACTTGCGCGTCGTCGCGTAAATCCGTGAGCTGAAACACCGCGCCGTTGCCGGCGGCGCGCGCCGCCTCGCCGCCGCCTTTCTCGTCGATATCGGCGATGACAACCGATACTTTCAAACCCGCGAGCTTCTTGGCGACCCGCGCGCCGATCAGGGTTGCGCCGCCGGTCACAATGGCCACTTTGTTCGACAGGCCGCGCATGGCTCACTCCTCCGGGGGTCAGAAATCGAGCAGGCCGCCTTACTCTCCGACAGCCTATCGTCGAAAGCTTTAGCCTTCAAATGTCGCGAGCAGCGTGGCGCCCCTCATCGTTGTGCATTACATTCGGGGGGCGGGGCTGCCTGGTGCGTAGGAGACAACACCTCGGGGCCTTACGATCCTAACGGGAGCTGTCCCTGCCGGGCCCCTGGGCTCGGACACATGGCGCCCACCTACTTATGTAGGTTCCCGGGATCAGCGCTTTTACGGCTGGCGCGGCTCCGCACTTACGCTCACTAGAATGACGGCACGCCTGGACAATCCCCCCGATGAGAAGGCCGAACTTCGCCGAACCGCCGTCGCGCGGCGCGATGCCATGCCGGCGGAAG
>DATNNI010000519.1:0-4884 GCA_035601915.1 Xanthobacteraceae bacterium | reverse complement strand
AAGCTTGCCGATGGTCGTGGTTTTGCCGGAGCCGTTAACGCCGGCGACCAGAATGACGAATGGCTTGTATGCCGCGTCGATCACGAGCGGCTGCGCGACCGGCGCGAGAACTTTCTCAATTTCCGCCGCAACCACGGCTTTCACCTCGGCCGGTGAGATTCCCGCGCCATGGCGGCCTTCGCCGAGCGCAACGGCGATATTGTGGGCAGCGTCGAGGCCGAGATCGGCGCGAATAAGCACATCCTCGATCTCGCCAATGGTCGCGGCATCGAGCTTGCGCTTGGTGAGAAGGTCGGAAATAGCGCCGCCCAGCGCCGCGGACGTGCGCTTAAGCCCGCCGTTCAGCCGCCGCCACCAACTGCCTTCACTGCTGTCGTTCATCGCTTGCTCGTGATAGCCGTTTCGGCCAGGTAGGCAAACATGACTCCGGAAGAGATGGTGTCGCGGCTCCTTTATCGCGATGGGCTGATGCTGGTAATCGACAAGCCGGCGGGCATGGCAGTGCATGCCGGGCCGCCGAATTCGCGCAATCAAAACGAAAGCGTTGAGGACCACTTCGACGCGCTGCGTTTCGGCCTGCCGCGGCCGCCGGCGCTGGCGCACCGGCTCGACAAAGACACCACGGGCTGCCTCATCCTTGGCCGCCACCGCAAGGCGCTGGCGCAGCTCGGCAAGCTGTTCAAGTCGCGCGCCATCGACAAACTTTATTGGGCGGTGATCGAAGGCACTCCGGCCACCGAGGAGGGTGTGATCGAATTTCCACTGGGACGCCTCGATGACACCATCGGGTGGTGGATGAAGCATGATCCTAGCGGCCAGCCTGCGGTGACGAAGTGGAAGGTTTTAGGCCGGGCCTTCACTTCCCTCCGGACGGGAGAGGCCGGCGAACGAAGCGAGGAGGCTAAGGACTTCACCTGGCTCGCGCTCGAGCCGCTAACCGGGCGCACGCATCAACTGCGCGTCCACTGCGCGGAAATGGGCTGGCCCATTGTCGGCGACGGCATTTACGGTAACGCGCCGCGACATGGCGGCCCGGTGCTGCATTTGCATGCGCGCGAAATCGTCGTCCCGCTCTACAAGAACCGCCCACCGATTCGCGTGACCGCGCCGGCACCGGCGCATATGCGTGAAGCGCTGGCGGCGTGCGGCTGGAAGGAAGAGACTCTGGCCGCCGAGTGATGCGGGAATTACCCAGCGAGCAGCCGCTCGCCGTCGTGACCGCCGATTTTTACGTTGACGATCGCGCCCGGCGCGGCAGAGCGCGAAAATTTCACCGGAAGGTACTGCTCGGTGCGGCCCTGCGCCTCGGATTCGACGAGTACGCGCCGCGTATTACCCACTTCCGCGTCGAGATGCCGGCGCAGCGCCAGCGCGCCGTGAAGCCGCAGCCTTTGCGCGCGCTCTTTGATGGTGCGGCGATCGAGCTGCGGCATGCGCGCCGCCGGCGTTCCCGGCCGCGGCGAAAACGGAAAGACATGAAGCTGCGTCAGTCCGCATTCGTCGACCAGGTCGAGCGAGCGTGAGAACATCTGCTCCGTTTCGGTCGGGAAACCGGCGATGATGTCGGCGCCGAACACGATGTCGGGACGAATGCTGCGCAATTGCCGGCAGAAAGAGATAGCGTCGTTGCGGGCGTGCCGCCGCTTCATGCGCTTGAGGATGAGATCGTCGCCGGCCTGAAGCGACAAATGCAAATGCGGCATCAGGCGATCATGCTGCGCGAAGGCGTCGATGAGATCGCGATCGGCCTCGATTGAATCGATGGAGGACAGCCGCAGCCGCTTGAGCGCGGGCACGTGGCGCAGGATCTGCTTGACCAAAGTGCCAAGCCTGTGCGCGCCCGGAAGGTCGCCGCCGTAGCTTGTGAGGTCGACGCCGGTAAGAACGATCTCGCTGTAACCGTTCGCCACAAGGCGCTCGATATCGGCCACGACTGCGCCCATGGGCACTGAGCGCGAATTGCCGCGGCCAAAAGGAATAATGCAAAAGGTGCAGCGATGATCGCAGCCGTTCTGCACCTGGACGAAGGCGCGGCAGCGGCCGGAAAAGCCTTCGGCCAGATGCGCGGCGGTGTGACGGACCGCCATGATGTCGTTGACGCTTGTCTTCGGCGACGCCGCAACATCGAAAGCGGCGCGTGTTTGTTGCCACATCGCCGCGTTCAGTTTTTCAGAATTGCCGAGGACGCGATCCGTTTCGGGCATGGTGGCAAAGGTTTGCGGCTCGGTTTGCGCTGCACAGCCGGTGACCACGATCTTCGCTTGCGGCCGGGTGCGGCGGAGCGCCCGGATGGTTTGCCGGGCCTGGCGCACGGCCTCGGCGGTAACGGCACAGGTATTGACCACCACCGTGTCGGTCAGTCCGGCGCGTTCGGCTTCGCGGCGGATGACTTCCGACTCGGCGGCGTTGAGCCGGCAACCAAAGGTGACCACGTCGATGCTCATTGGATCAGGCCGTTTCGGCATCAGCAGTGAGCGCTTCGGGAAAATCGCCGTCGTGCTCATATTCGACCGGCCCGGTCATCAGCACATGATTGTCCTTTTGGCGCCACTCGACCCCGAGCTCACCGCCCGGCACTTGGACCGTCACCTTGCGGCCGGTGCGGTTTAGTCGCGCCGCCGCAACCGCGGTGGCGCACGCCGCCGAGCCGCAAGCCTTGGTCAGGCCAGCGCCGCGCTCCCAGGTGCGGATGATAATGCGATCGCGCGAAACCGTTGCGGCAAGGGTAATGTTGGCGCGCTCCGGGAATAGCGGGTGATGTTCGAGCGGCGGACCGATAGTCGTTAAATCGTAGCTGCCCGGATCGTCGACCCAGAAAATCGCGTGCGGATTGCCCATGCTGACGACCGAGGGCGAACTCAATAGCGGCGCGTCCGGCGGTCCGTAATTCAATTCGATCGCGCGTGTATCGGGAAATTCCTTCGCCAGCGGGATTTCGTCCCAGCGCCAGCGCGGCGCGCCCATATCGACGGTGAACATATCGTCTGCGTCGCGCCGGCAGGACACCAGACCGGCCGGGGTCTCGAAGCTCATCTCGCGCTTGCCGGTCTCTGCGCCGACCAGCGAAGCCACGCACCGCATGCCGTTGCCGCAAGCGCCGGCCTCCGACCCGTCGTTGTTGTAAATCCGTACTGACGCGTCAGCCCCGCCGCGCGCCGGATAGAGCGCCATGAGCTGGTCGTAGGATTCGCGGCGCGCAGCGGCGCGCGCTTCCGCGGCCGCAATCGGCCGCGGCGCACGGCGCAAATCGACAATGACGATCTCGTTGCCGAGGCCGTTCATTTTGACGTAGTGCAGGTTTGCCAGCGCGCCCATGATAAAGCCGAAATGTGCGGGCATTTATATGAGGTCTGGGGCCCAAGACGCTAGTAGTCGCCAGTAGTGTCGCAAGTGCAATCCCGCCCGCGGAAACCGCCTGCCATGCTAGAAAGAGGCCGGGCGAAATGAACCAGGGCGCCGGCGGCGCCAAATAGGAGACCTTGATGCTGCTCCGCTTTGCGCTCTGTGTCGGTGTTGCTGCCGCCTTGGTCTTTGCAGCGGCACCACCGTCCTGGGCGCAGAAACCCGCGGAGACGCCTCCCGCTGCCGCCGGCAAGTCTGACGTCCCGCCTCCGCCCCAATCCAGCGATCCGTTCGGCGAAGACACGACGCTGACCGCCAAGCCGATGGTGTTTATCAAAGGCACCGGCACCTGGGACAAGGCCTTCGACACCATCACCGCGTCCTTGAAAAAGCTAAAAGCTTACATCGAGAAGGAAGGACTGACCGCCGACGGCCAGCCGATGACCATCTTCACCGCGACCGACGATACCGGCTTTCAGTTCCAGGCCGCCATGCCGATCGCGGCGCCGCCGAAAAATCCGCCGCACGGCGAAATTGGAATAGGCACCTCGCCGGAAGGCCGCGCGCTGAAATTCGTGCATCGCGGTTCATATGACGGATTGGATAACACCTACGAGGCGATCACGAACTACCTCGATGAACGGCGCATGGAAGCCAAAGACCTGTTCATCGAGCAATACGTGACCGATCCGCTGTCGACCGACGAGGATCACCTCATCGTCAACGTGCTGGTGCTGGTGAAGTAGTTAGAGCTGCCACGTCTCTCCCGGCCGCAAAGTCCGAAAGCGATCCGGCGCAATGCCGGCTTCGGTCAGCGCCGCGGCAAGCGCGTTAACCGGCGCATCGATCGCCTCGTCGGTGAGCTGAAACGTCCCGTAATGGTGGCCGAGGGCAAACTCGGCGCGGCAATCGGCGAACGCTTGCACCGCTTCAGCCGGATTCATGTGCTGATCGCGCATGAACCATCGCGGCTCGTAGGCGCCGATCGGCAAAATCGCGAGCTTGAACGGGCCGTGGCCGGCCCGCGCATTACGGAATGTGCTGCCGTCGCCGTATCCGGAATCGGCGACAAAGTAGATCGTCCCGGCCGGCGTTTCGATAATGAACGATGCCCACAGCGACATGTTGCGGTCGGACAAACTGCGCGCCGACCAATGTTGCGTCGGCACCAGCGTCACCGTAACGCCGGCGCCGAGTTCGGTTCGTTCGCCCCAGTCGTAGGCTTCCGCGGCAATGCTGCGATCGTAGTTGCGCATGATGGCGTCGTTGCCGAGCGGGGTAATGACGCGCGGGTGGTGCGCGGCGTTGAGCCGGGAGAGTGTGGCGACGTCGAGGTGATCGTAGTGCCCGTGCGAGACAAGGACCGCATCGATCGACGGCAAGTCCGCGAACGCAATGCCTGGATCGTTGACGCGTCTTGGGCCGACAAGCCGCAGCGGCGAGGCGCG
The DNA here is from genome assembly GCA_035601915.1 of Xanthobacteraceae bacterium. Lineage (GTDB taxonomy): Bacteria > Pseudomonadota > Alphaproteobacteria > Rhizobiales > Xanthobacteraceae > BOG-931. The sequence continues at coordinate 94 of DATNNI010000519.1, read as the reverse complement.
CTGCGACCACACCGGATCGAGCAGCACATTGAGGCCCGCGGTCTGCACCAGAAAACTAGCGTGGCCGACATAAGCGATGCGCCAGGTCGAGCCG
>DATNNI010000518.1:0-17135 GCA_035601915.1 Xanthobacteraceae bacterium | reverse complement strand
CGAGCAGCGCGAGATCCTCGTCGATTTGACGGGCATCCACGCGAGTGCCTTCGACCAGCGGGTTCTGCCCGCCGCGAAACGGTGCATAGGATAGGCAGTAGAGTTTCCCGGCGCCGGTATCGAATTTCGGGAGTTCGACCGGCGCACCGAGCCACCACCACGCCGCCGCGATCGCGAGCGCGGTTAATGCGAAAGATGCGATCGCCGGGCCGATGGTAGAAGAATCTAGCGCTCGGAACACGGTTTGCCATTAACCCTACAACGGCCTCGTGCCAAGGACCCTGACCCCGCGGCGATGCGGTGCTGGACAAAACGCGTGAGTTGGAGTGTTCTGATTTAACGTTGGGGAATGCCGCAATCGCGGCGCAATCGGGGCCGTTAAGGGAAGCCAAGCCTCTCTTCTCGAATCGTTTCAGCATACAAGTTGAACCATGTTCCATAGTCTCTTCAGCCTTGCCCGCGAAGCGTGCGCGGTGAGCGTTTTGTCTGCCGTCCTCGGCTTTTCCGCGCCGGCGGTTTCCGCCGAGAACAACGATGCCGCGCCGCCCGAAAAAGCCGCGCCGGCAGGTCAGGAGCCGGCCAAAGAAAACCAAAAGGTCGATGAGTACGCAGAAGCGCAAAAAGCCTTGAGTGGCCCGGCCGGCAATCCCGAATGCGTTTGGCTTGGCCGGCGGGTGGTCAGCCTCTTATGGCGCGACGACCTCGATACCGCCTTCCGTCACCTTGATCTCTACGACCGTTTCGGCTGCCCGAGCGCCCACATCCAGGCGACGTTTCGCTGCCTGATCCAGCATGGAAACAACATCGATCCGAAGGTCGCCGACACGCTAAATGGCCGCGTTTCGTCGTGCTGGGTCAATCCAACGAACCCTTCGATTCAAGCGCCGCCGCCGCCGGCGGCCGCTAACGGGATCCCTCCCGCCAGCCATTGACGTAAGTTCGGGGTGCGCTCGGCATCTTGAAACAAAAATTTTGCCTAACAGACAGGCATTGTCTTGAATTTGCCATTCGCGAAGGCTAGTTTTTGTTTGCTGCTCCGAAGTTATCTTTCTTCCATCGCCAGAGCCTTGGGGTCAGGTCTGGCTTTGTATCCCAATCCCCGCGTGGTTGACATTCGATGCGGACCGTCGCTGCCGTGCTCGCGCTTGTAGCGTGCGTGCATGCCGGCCTGTGGGCTTCGCTACGAGCTAAAGAGACGCCTCCGGATTTCACCGGCCAGCTTGCCAGCGTCTCCTACGCGCCATTTGTCGCCTCCAAACACCCGGATTCCGGCGAACGTCCCACCGCTGAGCAGATCCGCGCCGACTTAAAGGCGATCGCCCCCTACACCCGAGCCATCCGCACCTATTCGTCGACGGGGGGTGCCGAGCTGGTCCCGCCAATCGCCGCGGAATTCGGCCTGAAGGTTACCGTCGGCGCCTGGATCGACAAGAATCAGGACCGCAACGAGCGGGAAATTCGCTCGGCGCTCGATCTCGCCCGCCACAACAGCAACGTCAACGCGATCATCGTTGGCAACGAGACGATGCTGCGGACCGAGACCAGCGCCGAAGACCTCATCAAGCTGATCCAGCGGGTGAAAAGATCAAGCCCCGTGCCGGTCAGCACGGGCGAGATTTGGTCAGCCTGGATCGATCATCCGGAACTGGCATCGGCGGTCGATTTCATCGCCGCGCACATCTTGCCCTATTGGGCGGGGTCCAAGGCCGCCAACGCGGTCGACAGCACGTTCGAGGCCTATGACAGCCTGCGCCGGATGCATCCCGGAAAGCGCATTGTCATCGCCGAATTCGGATGGCCGAGCGCCGGTTACAATTTTCACGACGCTGATCCCAGCCGGATCGACCAGGCAGTGTTACTCCGCGATTTTGTCACGCGCGCTGAAGCCTACGGCATCGACTACAATGTCATCGAGGCGATCGATCAGCCGTGGAAGACCATGGAAGGCGGCGTCGGCCCGTACTGGGGGCTGCTCGACGCCTCACGGCAGCCGAAGTTCTCCTGGACCGGCCCCGTTACCGACCCCGATTACATCAAGCGCGCCGGCTTTGCGGTGCTGATCGGTCTGCTTCTTTCGCTGCCGATCTTCGCCATTCGTGGCGTGACCGCCCGCCAGGCCCTTACCCTTGCGGTGCCGGCCAACATGATCGGTGCTTGGTTCGCAGCGATTATCGCCTTCTGGAAGGGACACTATTTTGTGCCCGGGGCCGCGTTTGCGCTTGGACTGGGTATGGTGCTGCTGTTGCCGCTCCTCGCCATGACGCTTGCCCGCATCGAGGAGATCGCGGCCATCGCCTTCGGCCGGCTGCCGCGACGGCTGATTGCCGCGCCGCCGCTCGTTCCCGAGGCATTTGCGCCGAAAGTATCCATCCATATTCCGGCCTATTGCGAGCCGCCGGACATGTTGATCGCAACGCTCGATGCGGTGGCGCGTCTCGAATATCCCAATTTCGAGTGTGTGCTGGTGATCAACAACACGCCCGATCCAGCGTTGTGGCGGCCGGTGGAAGAGCATTGCCGCACGCTCGGGGATCGCTTCAAGTTCGTGCGCGTGGAAGAACTGACGGGCTACAAAGCCGGGGCGTTGCGGCTAGCGCTTTCACATACGGCAAAGGACGCTGAAATCATCGGTGTGATCGACGCCGACTATGTGGTCGAGCGGGATTGGCTGAAAGATCTGGTCTCGCAATTCGCCGACCCGCAAGTCGGCCTTGTGCAGGCGCCGCAGGATCATCGCGACGGCGGCCGCTCGGTCATGCATCACGTCATGAACGCCGAATATTCCGGGTTCTTTGATATCGGCATGGTCCAGCGCAACGAGGTCAACGCCATTATCGTGCACGGCACGATGTGTTTGATCCGGCGGGCCGCGCTCGACAGCGTCGGCGGCTGGTCGAGCGACACCATTGTCGAGGACAGTGATCTTGGGATTGCCATTCTCGCCCGCGGCTGGCTCGCCCATTACACCAACCGCCGGTACGGCTACGGCCTCCTGCCCGACACGTTCGAGGCCTACAAGCGGCAGCGGCAGCGCTGGGCGTTCGGCGGCTTCCAGCTCGTGCGCAAGCATTGGCGGCACCTTTTGCCGTGGATGCAAACCTTCACCCGTGACCAAAAACGGGAATTTGCGCTGGGGTGGCTTAATTGGCTTGGCGCCGAAAGCGTCGGCCTCGTCGTGGCGCTGCTCAACATCGTCTGGGTCCCGATTGTCGCGTTCGCCAATATCGCGGTGCCGGACCGCATTCTCACGCTTCCGATCATTGCGGCTTTCATCATCTCCGCGGCGCATTTCGTGGCGCTCTACCGATTGCGCGTGCGCGTTTCTTCGCGGCAAATGTTCGGGGCAATTTTTGCGGCCATGTCCATGCAATGGACGGTGGCGCATGCGGTCGGCTTCGGCGTCTTGAAGGAGCGCTTGCCGTTCCTGCGCACCGCCAAGGGTGGCGTCGCGCGCAAAGGCGACTTTTCCGCCTTTTGGGAGGCGGTGATCGGCGGCCTTCTGCTTCTCGGCGCGCTAACGCTCGTCGTGACCAACTACAAGCAGGTCCACGAGATCAATATTTTTGCGGCCGTGCTGGTGGTTCAGAGCCTGCCGTTTATCGCCGCGGTGGCGATCGCGCTGATCGAAGGCACCCGCTTTAATTCGCTTGCCTATTGGCAGGCGCTGGAAGCGCGAAGTCGGGAACTCTTGCCGCGCACGAAGACCATCGCCGAACCGGCGAAATTGTCAGCCGAAAAGGTCGAAGCGGCCCAATAGCGCGTTAGCTTTTCGCGGAGCTCTCGCTCAGGCGGGCGCCGGAGCCGGCTTGGCTTCAGCCCGCGAGCGCGGTTTCGGCCAGCCGCACCCAGTATGACGTGCCCAACGGAATCGCTTCGTCATTGAAGTCATACTTCGGATTGTGCAGTCCGGCGCTGTCGCCGTTGCCGACGTAAATGAAAGCGCCCGGCCGCTCGTTGAGCATGAAGGCAAAATCTTCCGCGCCCATGAGTGGCGGCCACTGATCATCAACCTTGCTGTCGCCGGCGATCTCGCGCGCCACTGATGCCGCGAATGCGGCGCGGCCGCTATCGTTGACGAGGACCGGATAGCCCGGCGTATAGCTAATTTGCGCCTTGGCGCCATAAAGCCGCGCCGTCCCCTCCACCACCTCCCGCACGCGCTTCTGAACCAGATCGCGGACATCCTTGGAAAGGGTGCGCACGGTGCCGCCAAGACGCACCTGTTGGGGAATGACGTTTTCGGCTTCACCGCCGTGAAACGTGCAGATCGAAACGACCGCGGCTTCGACCGGATCGACGTTGCGTGACACAATCGACTGCAACTGATTGACGATTTGAGCACCCACCAGGATCGTATCAACCCCGGTATGCGGAAACGCGGCATGTGCGCCGACGCCTTCGAGCCTGATGCCGATGGTATCGGTCGAAGCCATTGCCGGTCCCGAGCGGATGCCAAAGCGGCCGACCGGCATCCCGGGATAATTGTGCATGCCGAACACTTCCTCGATGCCGAAGCGATCGATCAAACCGTCGCGCAACATCGCGCGGGCTCCGGCGCCGCCCTCCTCCGCCGGCTGAAAAATCATCACCGCGGTGCCGGCGAAATTACGCGTTTCGGCGAGGTATTTTGCGGCGCCGAGCAGCATCGCGGTGTGGCCGTCATGGCCGCAGGCGTGCATCTTTCCCCGCACGGTCGACTTATAAGGCAGATCGGTCGCCTCCTCGATTGGCAACGCGTCCATGTCGGCGCGGAGTCCGACCGCTTTACTGCCGGGGTTGCGGCCGCGGATCACGCCGACGACGCCGGTCCTTCCGATGCCGGTCACCACCTCGTCGCAGCCGAAGCTTTTGAGCTTCTCGGCGACCGAAGCCGCCGTGCGGTGCACGTCGTAAAGAAGTTCCGGATTGGCGTGAATGTCCCGCCGCCATCCGGTGATCTCGGCGTGGAGGTCGGCGACACGGTTGACAATCGGCATGGCGCGGTCCCTTGCTCGGCATGGCCCCCGGCTAGACTCCCAATCTAGCAAATGGTCTCCGGCGTGGCACGCGCGGGCGCAGCCGAGGATGGGTAGAAACGGGGTAAAGTTTTAAGTATGCACTACGTGGAAGGGCCCGTAGCTCAGTGGTAGAGCGACTGACTTTTAATCAGTAGGTCGATGGTTCGATCCCATCCGGGCTCACCAAACCGATACGTCGGTGAATAAAGTTGGGTGGAATATGTCCGTTTTCGCCGTGAACCATCTCTGCCGCGAAGTTTTGCGGGATCACGCCTTCCGCGCCGCCATGAAGGCCGACCCGGCGAAGGCGCTGGCGCCGCTTGATCTCACCGAGGCGGAGCGAAGCGCGCTCGTCGCCGGCGATGTTGGCGCGCTGTTTCGCATGGGCGTGAACGGCTTCCTGATGGGCTATCTCGCCCGTTTCGAAGTCTGCGGACTCAATGTGCAGAATTACAACGAGCGCATGCGCGCGGTGAAGGTCGACGAGATCGGCCAGCCGGTCGCCTGACCGCGCAGGCGCCCGCGGGCATACCCGCTATTGATGCAGCGGCAAAAATCCCGGCCCGTTGCCGCCCACAAATGCGCCGGCTCCGGTGATCTGATAGGCGACATACCAGGAAAACTCGTTCGTCGTTGACGCGTTTTGCAGTCCGGCGCCGACCGAGACCAGCAAGTGATGATCGTCATCAAAATCGTAGATGGCGCCTATGTTGAAGCCCGTGGTGGGCTGCGTGTAAATCGGATTTGTGGCGCCGAAGGCGACCGTCGACGTCTGGTGGAAGATTTCGCCGCCGATGGCGAGTTGCTTCGTAACTTGACGCTGCAGCAGCCAGCCGAAGAACCAGTAGTCGCGATCTGCGGTGCCGTCGCCGTGATTGATCCAGTAACCGCCGCCGCCGTAGGTGGTCCACTCGCCGAAACTTTTTTGAATCCAGAGCGGAAAATACGCCCGCACATAGCCAGCGCCGAGCCCGCGATCCACGTTGCCGGTCGGAAGCTCGACGAGCGGATAAACGCCGACCATCGGCCGCCAATCGTTCTTGTCTTCGTCAACGACGCGGTATTTGAAGCCGAGTTCGGTGTCGCCGTAGCCATAGCTGCCGGCCTGTGTGTCGAACGTCAGCGGCGCAATTATGTGCGCCTGTCCATTGGGGATGATGCCGTAATTGTACTCCCAGGCCGGACCCTCGCCCTGCGTATCGCCGCGGATCGCAGTGCCGAGCGAAAGGTTGTAGAACTCAAAATGCTGGTACGGCACCGGCTCGGGGTCATCGGTGACGTATGGCGGGCCGGCTTGCGCACGGCCTGCTAGCAGACTGGACACCGCTGTTGCGATCGCGGCCAAAGCAATGAGGTTATTGACCCGCACGGCCTAACCTACCTCGCTCCCTCGTGCGTCATGGAACAAACGTCAACACCACTCCGCCGAGAGCGCCGAGAATAACGACCGCGAGCGGCGGAACGCGCCACACGGCCAGAAGAACGAAGCCCATGAGCGCCACGCCGAAGTCTTCCGGCGTTTTGACTGAGCTTATCCAGACCGGATTGTAGAGCGCGACGCCAAGGATGCCGACCACCGCGGCGTTGATGCCGCGCATTGCGGCTTGCGCCCCGGCGCGCTTGCGAAAGCTGTCCCAGAACGGCAGCGCGCCGAGCAAAATTAAAATGCCCGGAATGAAAATGCCGAACAGGCCCAGCGCCGCACCCGCCAGTCCGTGCGGTGAGGCGTTGTCCACGGCACCGAGATAGGCGGCGAAGGTAAAAAGCGGGCCGGGCACCGCTTGCGCCGCGCCATAGCCGGCGAGGAAGACGTCGTCACTCACCCAGCCGGGGGAGACAAAAGCTTCACGCAGCAACGGCAGCACAACGTGGCCGCCGCCAAAGACCAGCGCGCCGGAACGGTAGAAGGCGTCGAAAACCGCGATGCCCTGCCAAAGTTGCAGCCTTTGCAGCAATGGCAAACCCAAAAGCAAAACAAAGAAGGCGATCAGTGCGGCGAGGCCGACGCTGCGCGAGACCGGAACGGCAAAGTGACCATGGTCTGCGCGCGGCGCCGCGCGGCAAAGCCACAGTCCGGCAATGCCGCCAAGGAGGATGCTGCTAATCTGGGAAAGCGAAGAGCCGCTGAACAAAATGATCAGGGCCGCGACGACCGCGATGGAAGCTCGCTCGCGGTCAGGACACAGCGTGCGCGCCATGCCCCAGACGGCTTGCGCGACAATCGCCACGGCGACGAGCCTCAGGCCGTGCAGCACGCCCGCCCCGAGCGGTCCGCCGAGCGAGCTTGCGCCGTACGCGAAGAGGACGAGTAGAAACGCGGAAGGGAGCGTAAAGCCAGTCCACGCGGCAAGCGCGCCAAGATAACCAGCGCGCATCAGCCCGATCGAAAATCCCACTTGGCTCGAGGCCGGGCCCGGTAAAAACTGGCAGAGCGCCACGAGATCGACGAAAGCCCGCTCGTCGATCCAGCGCCGGCGGACCACGAACTCCTCGCGGAAATAGCCGATATGCGCAATCGGTCCGCCGAAGCTGCTCACGCCGAGCTTGAGGTAGACAAGCAGCACTTCGAGCGGCGAACCGGGGGGCTTGGCCATGTGCTGGGCACGAACGGCTAGCAGCTACGCGTAGGTGATAAGTCCCGCGAAACCTTCGTCCATGTGGTCCTGATGATGGCAATGAAAAAAGGTTGGTCCCGGGTCATCGGCCAAGAAGTCGATCTCAGCAGTCGAGAATCGCGGCATGCTGATCGTGTCCTTCATCAGACCTGAGATCGCAGTGCCGCCCACCTTGGTCACTTCGAAGGAGTGCCGGTGCATGTGCACCGGATGAGTATCGCCGCTGTTGTTGTTCATCACCAGCCGATACCTTTTGCCTTCCAGAACCGTGAACAACGGATTGGTATCAGGCCAGGATTTTCCGTTGATGGTCCAGCGGTTGTAACCGCCGCGGCCACCGGGCACCTTCTCGAACGTCAATTTGATGGTTTCGTCCGGCGCTTTCGCCGGTGTCGTCAAGGCGAACGCCGCGTAATTCCAGGCGGCCTTCGGCGCGAGCCATTGCGGCTCGCCTTGCCGGTTGGCGTACTCGATCACGACTCCCATTCCCATGTTGCGATCGTCGTCATCGGTCGAGCCGAAGACCCAAACTCCGGGATTGTTCATTTCCACGATCACGTCCGCGCGCTCGGCAACATCAAGTGTCAACACTTCGACCGAAGCCTGTTTTGGCACCGGATTGCCGTCGAGCGCAATGACGGTGAAGCGATGTCCCGGCAATGCGAGCGTGACATCCATGGTGGCGCTGGCGTTGAGGAGCCGAAACAGAATGCGCTCGCCTTGTCGCACGCGGATCGGTTCGCCGTGACCCAGCATCCGCTCTCCAAGAGTGGCCGCGTGATACATCACTTCAAGCCCATTATCTGGTGGTGGTCCCTTGCGCAGGTCCTGCATGCTGACCCATTTGCCCTCCCAGAGCCGCGCGGCCAAAAGGACCTCGCGATCGTAGCGGCCGGGATCTCCGGCCGCCGGCTCGACGATCAGAAACCCGAACTCGCCCGAATAGGTGCTGCGCGTAAGATCGGTCATCGCCATGGCATGGCTGTGATACCACCGCGTGCCGGCGGGCTTGGGCGTAAACGAATAGAGGTGCGATTGGCCGGCCGGGATAATCGGCGATCCCTCCTCCGTCGCGCCATCTTGAACGGCCGGCAAATAAAGCCCGTGCCAATGCACGATGTCAGAATAGCCGGCCTCATTGATGACGTTGATCGTGACTTGACGGCCTTCGCGAAGCCGCAGCACCGGGCCCGGAACTTTACCGTTATAGCCAGTGGTCGTGATCGTTTTGCCCGGACCGAGTTCGAGTGACATGGGCGCAATACGCAGCGTGTAATCTGCCTGGTCCGCGGGCGGATCGCCGGCTGCGTAGCCATTCCGCAGCGCCGTGCCCGCCAAGGGAAGTGATGCAGCGTATTTGAGTAACGAGCGGCGGTCGATCGTCATGATCCACTTCTTTCCGGCGCAACCGGGCGGAACGTTCTGCGATCGACTAACCGGTTCGCCGATGCAGGTTTGACAGCGCCCAAACCAGAGCAATAAACGCCAAGGTGTCCATGAAGCCCCGAAGATAAAGTCCCCACACGAAAAATTCATCGAAGGCGTGCTCGATCTCTGTCCCATTTTTTAATGACGCCAAACTCAGCATGATGGGCGCAGCCTTGACTGTCAGGATCAACCCAGCGATCGAGAACGCTGCGCCAAAGTAGAGAGGGAGTGTGACGCCGCGTCGGCCATTGCGGTCGAAATAGTTCCTCAACGTTGCCGCAAGGATGAGTAGCGTCGCCCCGATGCCTTCCGCCGGGTAGGCGACGAGGCCGGTCCCCAAATCCGCTTGGCGGCTAAACTGCGCCCAGGATACGGCGCCGAGTTCTCGCCACGCCGGGCCGCCGACAATGACCCGATCGATGATGCCTCCCGCCAAAACGCCGCTCAGGAGTGTAGCTGCCGCCACGAGGAGCTGAGTACGCGTGAACCTCATCCGCGCTATCTATCCTCAGGGACGGTCCCGGCCGAGCAGCGCGTCGAGCGACCACTTTCCCCCGCCCTCGATCAGCAAGTAGAGCGATCCAAGCAGCATGGCGAAGTCGTCACGCGCTTCGTGCATCATGCTCCAGAAACCATAGCGGGCAATCTTGGGGACATGGAAAATCCAGAAATCATGGCCAATAAGGATCGGGATTTTAGTCGAGAGAATTGCAACGATCATGACGACGATCAGCGGAACGGCCGCCAATCGGGTCAGCAGGCCGAGAGTGATCAGTGCGCCGCAAACGGTCTCAACCGCGCCGACCAACCGCCCCAGGATGTCCGGATATGGAATACCGATATTGGCAAAGCGGCCGGCTCCCAAAATGGCCGGGAACGCAAGTTTTTGAATTCCCTCCGGGAAGAACACCACGAGGCCGACCGTCAGCCGCACCAGGATCAACCAGCCGGATGCTTGCGTCTCGAAAACGTAGCGCCACCTTCCGCTTGTACTGCTCACCTGACGCCTCCTCTGGGCGGTCAAGCCTTGAGATAATTCTTATTGTACCAATCGACGATTTCGCTGCCGGTCGTGATCCACACTTCCTGACGCGAGGTGACGTGCTCCAACGCTTTGGCGAAATATTTGCTGCGGTGTGGATAGCCGACCAAAAACGGATGCAGGCAGATCGACATCACGCGCCCGGTACTGGCGCCGTCTTCGTAGAGCACGTCGAACTGATCGCAGATCATTTGCCCGAAGACTTCCGGGCTCTGGTGCAGATCGAGGAATGCCGGGATGTCATTGATCTCGACCGAATACGGCATTGAAATCATCGAGCCCTTTTTCACCTTCATTGGATAGGGCTGGTCGTCGTTGACCCAGTTGCCGACATAGTCGATACCGTTCTCGGCCAGAATGTCGAGCGTGCGCACCGTCTCGCTCAGCGCCGGGCTGAGCCAGCCGCGCGGCGCCTTGCCGACACCTTTGGTGATGGCGCCGACCACGTGCTTGATGAGAGCCCGCTCCTCGGCCTCGGTCTGGCTGTTGAGCAGCGTCGAGTTGTTGTTGCCGTGTCCCATCCACTCCCAGCCGAGCTTGTTGCCCTCCTCGATAATGCGCGGATAGTGCGTGCATACGTCGGAGTTCAGCGCGACGGTGCCCTTGACGCCGTGCTTCTCCATCACCTCCATCATCCGCCAAATGCCGACGCGCACGCCGTAGTCGCGCCACGAATAGTTCAGCACGTCGGGATTGACCGGCAGGTTGGTCAGCCGGGTCGAGGGGCGGTCGAACAGGAAATGCTCGATATTGGGGATCACCCACACCGCCACGCGTGCGCCGTTCGGCCACGATAGCCGCGGCCGGTCGATGATCGCCGAATATTCAAAGCGGCCGTGCTCGGTCGGTATCGCGGCGGCGGCGACATGCGGTGTCGCAGGGCGTTTCTTCATCGCTGGCTTGCGCGGCACGGTTTTCTCCTCGGTACTCTGGCAGCTTCACAGCGCCCGGACTAATGTCGCATAAGAGCCGCTTGGAAGTGAATGGACGACAGGGAGTTGTGAGATGGCGAGTATAGTTGCCGGGTTTGGCGTACCGCACACGCCGGTATTTCCGTTTTTCGTCAAGCGCGACGGCCCGGAGAGTGAAACCGCAAAGCTGTTCGCGGCGCAGAAGGAGCAGCTCGCCGCCGTCCGCCCGGACGTCATCGTGATGTTCGATACCGATCACCTCAATACGTTCTTCCTCGATAATCTGCCGATCTTTGCCGTGGGGGTGGACAAGGAGTTTACCGGCCCGAACGACGAGCCGCGGGAGATGCCGGTCTACAAAATCCCCTCCGCGATCGATTTGGCCGCGCACATCCGCCGCATCAGTGTCGAAGCCGGCTTCGATACGGCGCTCCTTCAGCATTATTCAGTCGATCATTCGGTAGCTGTGCCACTGCACTTTCTCACGCCTGAGATGCAGGTGCCGGTGGTGCCGTTCTTCATCAGCGGCCACCTCCCGCCGCTGCCGCCGGCGCAGCGCTGCTATGCGCTCGGACAGGCGGTCGGGCGCGCGATCGCGTCCTGGCCGGCGCCGCTGCGCGTCGTGGTGATGGGCTCGGGAAGCTTTTCGCTTGAAGTTGCCGGTCCGCGCATGGCGCCGGGCCGCACCGACGGCGTGCCCGATCCCGATTGGGCGTGGCGGATCATCAAGCTGATGGAAGAGCAGCAGGTCGATACGCTCCTCAAAGAAGCGACCGAGCACCAGCTCCTCAAGGCCGGCAATGTCGGCGGCGAGTTGCTGAATTGGATCGCGATGCTCGGCGCCATCGGCAATCACAAGCCGACCTATATCGCGCCGCAGATGCAGAACGGCCACGCTTACGGCGTGTGGCGCTGGAATTAGCGGCTGCGCGCGTTGTCCGCGTCAGGGGTAGCGGATAACGTCCCGCGTTCTTGCAGACGGTCCAAATGGGAGCGGACATGAGTGAACTTCTTTGCCTCGAACTCAGCGTGATTTGGTGGGTCGTACACGTGGTGTGCCAGGCGGTCACGTCCCGCGGCGAATTCGGCGACGCCTATCTGATCAGTCCGCGCGACGCCAACGTGCAGGCTAAAGGTCTCGTCTGCGGCCGCGCGACGCGGGCGCTGCACAATTATGTGGAAAATCTCGTTCCTTTCGTCGCGCTCGATCTGGCTTTAATTGTGACGCAACACACGGGCGGGCTCGGCGCTACCCTTTGGATCATCGGCCGCGTCATTTATCTGCCGATCTATCTGGTCGGCATTCCTTACGTGCGCACGGCGGCCTGGCTCCTCTCCATTGTCGGCCTGTTGATGATGCTCGGCCGACTGATGGGGCACTGAAGCTTCGCTCGAATACGGCGGCTGAGGTCGGGCGGACGAGCCTGCAATTTCAGGAGCCGTCAGGGCACGCGATAGGCGTGCCGCGTGAGGAGGGCAACGATGCTGCAATTGTACGGCAACTCCCTGTCGCGTGCGATGCGCTGCATGTGGATGCTCGAAGAAATGGGCTTGCCTTACGAACTCATCAAAAAGACCACGCGGCCCGAAGACTTGCAGAGCGCGGAATATCTGCGGCTCAACCCGAATGCGCGCATTCCCACGCTGGTAGACGGATCGGTGGTGATCTGGGAATCGATGGCCATCAATCTTTACTTGGCGCAGAAATACGACGGCCCGCTGCATTGCACGACGCCGGAGGTGCTCGGCCTCGCGGCGCAGTGGAGCTTCTGGGCGATGTTGGAGACGGAAGCCCTCCTGCTGGAATTGCTGATGCATCGCGCGATGCTGCCCGAGTTTGGGCGCGACCCCTCCTATGCGGAACGTGACGAGCTGTTGCTGCAAAAACCGCTGCGCGTGCTGGATGACGCGCTCTCGGCGCGCAGCTATTTGGCGGCGGGCCATTTTACCGTCGCCGACCTCAACGTCGCGAGCATTTTCGCCTGGGGCAAAATGAGCCGGCTCGATCTGTCAGGCGTTCCGAATGTGGCGAAATGGCTGGACGCTTCGCTGCGCCGGCCCGCTTACGGACGCGTGCGCGGGGGCGCGAAACCGCAGTGATGGATCGCACTGACCGCGGCGTCGAAGGCCCTGACATTACCTGGACGTCTTGATCTCATTGAACTTCGCCAGCGCGGTCGCGAATTTGTCGTTGAACAACCACATGGCATCGAGGATTTGGCGAAAGGTAGCGGACGTCCTGGCCCGATCGGCTTGGCCGAATGTAAAGATGCTGTTATTGCGCAAATATCGCATGACCGTCGGATCGGAGATCCGATAGTCGGCAAGGTTGCCGGAATTAAGCGCAGCCCGGGTCGGCGTCGGAACGATCTGCACGAGTTCGAAGACCTTCATCTGATCGATCGGGTCCGGCAGCGCCTTCACGATGGCGGGTATTTGCCGGAAAAGCTCGGCGTGCGCATTCATCAGCCCGTCGCGGGCCGCGGTCCAGTGGTTGTAGCGGCGATCGAGGTGACCGACCCGCGTTTCCTCTTTGTCGTCGCGGACGATCAGCGCCGGATCGAACGCAGCGATTGAGTTCTTAATTGCCAGCCATTTGTTCCGCCCGTTTGCATCCTCCGATACGCCGGTCTGAAAGCTGCCTTTGTAGGCGTTGGAACGCGCGTTCCCCAAATTCTGCATGCCATTCGTCTCGGCAAAGAAAATCCCGAGGCTGATGCGGCTAGCCACCGCCGCGTCGGCCGCGTCGAGCCCTTTGGCGCGCGCAATCGCTGTCCCGAGCTCGGCCACGTCTTTGAACGGCGTCTCCGAATATTGCGCATCGGCGGGCGGCGCCTGCATGACGTTGAAGAGGTTGCGGTACTCCTCGAGCAGCGGCGTGTTGTCGGCATCGAAATAGGCGGGCGGGATGCCGAATTTGTTGCGTCGTCCGATTTTCGCCGGAAACGCGTCCGTGAGGTCTTTGTAGGTGCTGATCATGTCGTTGCGCGCATGATAGAGCGCCTGCCCCGGCATTTCCGGTAAGTGCTGGTGCGAAGTAATTTGCGCGCGCCGCTCGCTCAGGATCGCCTTGAAGTGGCTGACGGCTTGCCCGTAGGAATCCACTACATCTGACTGTGCGAATGCGACGATGCAACCGGCGAGCAGTATGCCCGCAATGGCTACAAAACGTGTCAGCATGGCCGGCCAACGTTCCGCATGGAGCGCGATTCCAAGAAATACGGTCTCCCAAACCAAAGCCCTGCGGCCGGACCAATTGCCTTTTGCGTGAGCGAGCGTCATGCTCCTTCGGGCGACGGATCGCCAGCGCGGCGTTTCGCTTCGTTGAACAAAATCACTAGGGAGGACTAGCACACATGCAATCGCGCACAATCGCCCTTTGCGCCGGGCTCGCGGCGGCGACCTTGCTCGCGCCGCAATACGCTGCCGCGCAAGCCAAGCGGGTCGTTTTTCTCGACGGGCCGATCGCCGACAAATTTATCGGCGGCCTGACCCGAAGCTTCACCGAGACCGCCAAGGCAAATGGGCTCGACGTGTCGGTGGTGCAGAGTCCCTTCGATCCGGCGCTGCAAGCCCAGCAGATGGATGACGCCATCGCCAAGAAGGTCGACGCCATTGTCATGATGATCATGAGTCAGAAAGCGCTCGTCCCGGCGCTGACGCGCGCCAAGGAAGCGCACATCCCGGTCATCCTCATCAACACGCCCATCCCGCAGGAGGAGCTCTATACGGCGTTTGTCGGCGAGGACTCTGGCAAAATGGGTGCGATGGCTGCGAAGACGATGGCGGAGGCCCTCAAGGATCGTCCATCCGCTAAAGTCGCCATCATCGCCGGCAGCATGGACGAAGGCATCGCTCCGGCACGTGTCGCCGCGTTCAAGAAGGAGATGGAAAGCCACCCCAACATCTCCGTAGTTGCGGTCGAGGAAACGCATTGGGCGCCGCCCGAGGCCGAACGGGCCGCGGGCCAGTTGCTCGCCCGCTTTTCCGGCCAGGGCGGCCTCGACGGCATCTACGCCATGAACGATCCGCTCGCCAACGGCGCCGTTCAGGGCGCTCAGTCGGCCGGCGTGAAGCTCGGCGCCGGCAAGGGCGAACTGGTGGTGGTGGGCGGCAATTGCCTGGCCATGGGCGTCGCCGACATCGAGCAAGGCACCATGTACGGGACGCTCTATCACACGCCGATCAACATGGGACACGACACCGGTAACGCTGTCGCCAAAATACTCAAAGGCGAAGAAGTGCCGAAAAAGCAGTCGCGCGACCCCGAAATCATCACCAAGGCGAATGTCGACAAATACAAGACCGAGTGCACGTTCTAAACATCGGCGAAACGGGAACGGCGCGGCGCAGATCGCCGCGCCGTTTTCGTTTGCGCTCTATTCTGCGGGCGACGGCTCGCGTGGCCGATAAAACAATTCCACCCAGGTACGGCGCATCGCAAACAGCCGCGGGTCGAGATCGACCGCGTCGGCGACGGCCACGATGAACAAGACCCCGCCGGTGACGACATCCTGTACCGCCGGCGGGGTGCCGATGGCGTTCAGTCCGGCATTGAGCAGGCCAAGCACCAGCACGCCGCCGACAATGCCGATGGGCGTGCCTTTGCCTCCCGTCAGGGAAACTCCGCCGATAATCGCGGATGCGGTCGCCGGCACGAGCGCATCGGTGAGCGCGACCCCGGAAGCGGCCGCCAGGCTGTAGCTCAACAGCGCTCCTGCCAGCGCCGCCAGCATGCCCGAACAGGCAAAAATAGCCGGCACGATGACCGAGGTGCGGACGCCCGCGACCATCGCAGCGCGGCGGTCGCTGCCCGTTGCATAAACGTCGCGCCCGACGCGGGTGCGCGCCATGAAAAATGCGGCGGCGAGGAAAGCGGCGAGTGCGACCAGACTCCGCAGCGAAAGAACCCCAAGCACCGGATGATTGACCGCCATCGCCACGTCCATGCGCGGATAGCTGATCGACAGATTGCCGGTGACCACGTAGGCGAGGCCGCCGAGGGTCAGGAGACCGCCGAGCGTCACGCCGATCGAGCCGAGTCGCAGCCACACCATGACTCCGCCCTGGAACAGTCCCCAGGCAAGACCGCACAGCACCGCCAGCGCCACGCCGAGCGCCGGATAGTCGGCACCGCTCAACACCGCGACGCATCCCGAGAGGCTGAGCATGCCGCCGACGGAGAGATCGAACTCGCGGATGATCATCGACAGGCCAAGCCCGAGCGCGATCGGTCCGACGGTGGCAAATTGTTGCAGCACGCTGTACGCCGTACCGGTGGTGAAAAATCTGCCCTGCCCGCGGTCGAGCGCCCACAGCACCAGCGTGATGACGACGAGGAGCAGATACGGACGCACGGAGCGATTGGTGAAAAGGGCGCGCATCTTTGTCAGTCGGAGTCGGCGAGCGTTTGCAGCATGATGACGAACAGCACAATGAGGCCGATGGCGAGATATTGGATTTGCGGCGAGAAGCCGTGCAGCAACAGCAGCACCTGGCAGACGGCGATAATGAACGCCCCGATCAGGGTGCGAATGGCAGAGCCTTCGCCGCCGGAGATCGCGGTGCCGCCAACCAGCACGGCGCTGATCGCGCTGTAGTCGTAGCCGAGCCCAAGCTCGAGATCGCCGCTCGAATAGCGCGCCGCCATCATGATACCGGCAAGCGCGGCGCACAGCCCGGCAGCGACGTAAGCGCCGAGCACGACGCGCGCCGGGTCCAGTCCGGCCGCCAGCGCGGCCCGCCAATTGCTGCCGACCATGTAGAGCTGCCGCCCGAAGCGGGTGAACGACAGCACGGCCTGGGCGACGACCACGGTAAGGATGAAGGCGGCGAGCGGCATCGGAACGCCGAAGACGCGGCCCTTCAAAGCGGCGGCGGCGTCGCCTTGCGGATAGATGCCCTGCCCTTGCGTGATGAGCGTCGCGCCACCGGTGATCAGCGCCAACGCCGCCATGCTGACAATGATCGGGTTGGCGCGGAAATAGCCGATCACGGCGCCCTGGAAGCCGGTCAGCCCCGCGCCGAAGGCAAACGCGATGAGCAGCGCCGCCGGCAATCCGAGCGGCAGGGCGGCCATAAACACCATGCCGCTCGTGGACAGCGTGACGCTCAGTGCGAATGACATGATATTGCCGCTCAG
>DATNNI010000517.1:0-2689 GCA_035601915.1 Xanthobacteraceae bacterium | reverse complement strand
CGCCGTGACCGTCAGCGCGACCGAGCCGTCGTCGGGCGAACGCGTGCCGATCAACAGCGCGCCGGAGCGGCCGAGCGGGCTTAGTGAAATCTGGCGGAAAGCGGTGCGCCGGCGCAGCGCTGCAATGGGCAGATCGATGGCGCGCAGGAGCTCGCCGGGCTGAAGCGCGCTGCGCTGCGGCGCTAAGACGAAGTCGGTGACCGCGACGTGCCGCTCATAACCGTCCGGCGCCCAAATCGTGCACACGCCGTCCAAGGCAGCGGTGAGCGAAATCATGGGCCCGGCCGGCAAGGCCATGCAGAGATTGCCGCCGACGGTCGCCAAGTTCCAAATCTTGAATGATGCCAGAAATGATCGGCAGCATTGATTGACGAGCGGCGAAGCGGTCCAGCTCGCCGGAAAAGCCATACCGTCCAGCTCGGCGATCTTGCAGGTGGCCGCGATACGCAAGCCCTGCTCCGTCACTTCCAGGGCCGGCCAGCCGAGATCGGCAATGTCGACGAGCCGCGAAATTTTCGCTTGCGGCTCAGAAAACAACCAGGTTCCGCCGGCAAGCCAAGCGTCGCCAGAATGCCATGCGGGCAGTTCCGCGCGGCTGCGCGGTCTGGCAATTTCGGTGATGCCGTTGAGGTCCATCGCATAGCTGTGGTGCACGATTCATGCCGCGCGCTGCGCGTTGGTTGCGACGCCAAGTGTACGGAGTAACGGTCATTTAGCCGCGTTAACGGATTGCCGGGACGATTGGCATAACCTGCGGCTTAGTTTATTTGTTGTGCGCGAATGCTGTTTCGCTAGGCAGAGTTTTGCCGCCGGAATGAACAGAAAAATCCTGCAATTTTTGCGTCGCGGCCGTACGGTCCGCCTCGCCGAGTTTTCCCCTCGCGCCACCGTTCTCGACTGGTTGCGTTTGCAGGAGCGTTCGGTCGGCACCAAAGAGGGCTGCGCCGAAGGCGACTGCGGCGCTTGCGCTGTTGTCGTCGTGCGCGAGCACGATGGCCGTCTGGTCTACGAGCCGGTCAATTCGTGCATCACGCTGCTCGGCCAGATCGATGGCGGTGAGTTGATCACCGTCGAGGACCTCACCGACAACGGGGTCTTGCATCCGGTGCAGGAAGTGATGGCGCGCGAGCACGGCTCGCAGTGCGGCTTTTGCACGCCCGGCATCGTCATGAGCCTGTTTGCCCATTACCACGGATGCAACGGCGCGACCACGCGCGACAACATCAACGACGCGCTGGCGGGAAATCTCTGCCGCTGCACCGGCTATCGGCCGATCGTCGACGCCGCGCTCGAAGTCTGTACCGGCGCCGACGATCAGTTCACCCGCGACGCCGCCGTGCGGCGGCGGGCGATCGCGGCACTCAACGACAAGGCCGACCTTTTTGTCGGCGATGAAAAGGCGTTCTTTGCCGCGCCGGCGAGCGAGGCCTCGCTGGCGCATCTCTATGCGCGCCATCCCGACGCGACCATCGTCGCCGGCACGACCGATGTCGGACTCTGGATCACCAAGAAGCTCATGCCGATCGACAAGATCATTCACGTCGGACGCGTGAGCGAGTTGTCGAAGATCGAAGAGACCGAGGAAGGCCGGGCGTTCGGCGCAATCGTGTCGCTGGCGCGTGCCATGCCGGTGCTGGGCACAATCGATCCCGACCTTGCCGAAGTGCTGCGCCGCTTTGGTTCGATTCAGGTGCGTGCGTCGGGCACGGTCGGCGGCAGCATCGCCAATGCGTCACCGATTGGCGATTTGGCGCCAATGCTGATCGCGCTCGGCGGTGGCATCGAGCTCCGTCACGGCGACAACATCCGTCGGCTTCCGCTGGAGGACTTCTTTCTGGATTACGGCAAACAGGATCGCGCCAAGGGCGAATTCGTCCGCCGGCTGCTGGTGCCGAATCTGTCGCCGGCTGCCCATTTCCGCGCCTACAAGATCACCAAACGCTTTGACGAGGATATTTCCGCGCTGCTGGCCGTATTCTGTCTGACCGTCGACGACGGACGGATCAGCGAGGCAAAGGTCGCGTTCGGTGGCATGGCGGGAATCCCCAAGCGGGCGAAAGTCGTTGAGGAGAATTTGCGCGGCCTGTCGCTGACCGACACGCGGCGCTGGCAGGCGGCCGCGGACGCTGTGAAAAACGATTTCACGCCGCTGACCGATCTGCGCGCCAGCGCCGGCTATCGCAGTCGCGTCGCCGGCAATCTCGTCATCAAGGCGCTCGCCGAAATTGCCGGCGTCGCTTCCGACGTCACCCGTATTTCCGATCGCCGGATGCCCGCGCATGCCGCCGATTGAAACCGCGATCGAGGCGCCGCTCCGCCATGTGCACAAGGCGCTGCAGCACGACAGCGGCGCCAAGCATGTGCAGGGCTCGGCCGAGTATATCGACGATATGCTGGAGCCGGGCGGCACCCTGCATATCGCGCTCGGCGGTTCGCCGGTCGCGCGCGGCGCCATCCGCCACGTCGATCTCGCCGATGTCTTGAGCATGCCCGGTGTCGTCACCGTGATCACAGCGGCGCATATTCCGGGAAAGAACGATATATCGCCGGCGCATGCCGACGAGCCGGTATTCGCGTACGATCGCGTCGACTACCACAATCAACCGGTATTCGCCGTCGTTGCCACCACGCGCGATGTCGCGCGCCGCGCCGCGTTGTGCGGCAAGATCGAAATCGCGGTCGAGATACC
>DATNNI010000516.1:0-9315 GCA_035601915.1 Xanthobacteraceae bacterium | reverse complement strand
GCGGATGACGCCATGGCTCTCCGACAGCCGCATCAGGCGGCCCTCGTGGCTGACCAGCTGCTTGTTGATGCCGTAGAGAATTTCCACAAGTCCGTCGATCTTGGCTTGGTTCAACCGAAGCGACTTGACCTCCTGGATGATCTCTTCCTTGAGCTTCTTCGACTTGCGCTCCTGCGCCGGTGACAGCGTCTCGTTCTTGAGCTTGTTCTGGATGTCGAGCTCTTGCAGGCGGCGCAGCCGCTTGAAGGTGTCGGCGATGTTGTCGAAGGTCTCGAGCACTTTGGGCTTGAGCTCCGCCTCGATGGCGGCAAGCGACATCGAGTTTTCCAGCTCGTCCTCGTCGAGATCGGCCTCGCTGATCGCCGCTTCGAGGTTTTCCCCGCCGGCGGCGCCGTTGCCGTTAGCGCCCGGCGGCTTGAACGGCGTGGGCGCAGGCGGCGCCGACGGCGGCGCCACGGCTTGCGGCGGCGGCGGCGCGAAACCCGGTATGCCGGCGGCGTGCGCGGCCGCTCCGCCGTCGCCGGGCGGCGCGCCCGGCGGCACGACGTTCTTGGCGTCCGGGCCGGCATAGGTGGCTTCGAGATCGATGATGTCGCGCAGGAAGACTTTGCCTTCGTTTAACTCGTCGCGCCAAATGATCACCGCCTGGAAGGTGAGCGGGCTCTCGCACAGGCCGGCGATCATTGCCTCGCGGCCGGCCTCGATGCGCTTGGCAATGGCGATTTCGCCCTCGCGCGACAGGAGCTCGACCGAACCCATTTCGCGCAAATACATGCGCACCGGATCGTCGGTGCGCTCGCTCGGCTCCTTGGCTTCGGATTTTGCCGGCGGCTTGGCCGTGACTTCGACCAGCTCGCCGCCCTCGGCCTCTTCCTCTTCCGGCTCCTCGCGGGCGCCTTCTTCCTCGTCGGCGTCGGCTTCCTCGGTCTCGACGACGTTGATGCCCATCTCGCTCATCATCGCGAGCACGTCCTCGATCTGCTCGGAGGTGACTTCTTCCGAGGGCATGACCGAGTTGAGCTGTTCATAGGTGACGTAGCCGCGCTTCTTGGCGCGCTTGATCATCTTCTTGACGGCGGCATCGGACAGGTCGAGCAGCGGCAGCGGCGCGTCGGGCGTCTCGGCGCCTTCCTTCTCCGGCGTCTCGCCGTCCTTTTGCGGGGCAACCTTGACCTTGGTCGCGACCGCTTTGATGCCCGCGCTCTTGCCTGCCATGTAAGTCTCCACGAACGCCTGTCCCTTACCAACGCCGGCTTTGCGAGCGCCTGCCCTCAATCCCCTGGCCGGATCGGAAAGCCCGGTTTTCGGCCGGAACGCCCGCTGCAAGCCTTGCCAACAGCCAAAGGGGCGGCGCCGAAGAGGCAACACCGCCCGAATCGAACCGTCAGTCTTCCCGGAACTCCGTTAAGCTCCGCCTAACCCTGTCCACCGCGCGAAACCTCTTATTCCAACAGCCGCCAGACCGTCCAGCGCCGGCGGGCGCTTAGAATGCTCGCGTCGGCCGTCCGGACTGATCGCCAAAGCCCTCAATCAGAGCTTCGGTTCCATCCAGCGCCGCAAGCCGGGACTTTACGTCGCGCAGACGCTCGTAATTTGCCTCGCTGGTGTCCGCTCCGAGCGCCAATTCAGCGTCCTTAAGTTCCCTAGTTAGGGAATGCTCTTGCCGATGCAAGGACATAAGCTGCTTCCAGGTGTGTAAAACGTCGTCAATCGCCGCATCCGGTCGGGCGCCCCACACCGAGGGCGTGGTGATACTGCGCTCGATCCGCGCAATAAGTTCGGCAAAACCTCGGCGATCGAGCGCCGCCACAAGTTCGGCACGTCCGAGCCCATTCTCAGGGGCGCTGTCGAACGAGACCTCACCGGAATGGTGAGCGAGAACATCAATCAGCGCAGCCTTGAGCTTTCGCGCATCGGCGTGGCGAAATTCGGTCTCGGCCAATTCTTCCATGTGATCGTGCACCAGCCAGGGATGATTGAGCACCGCCTGCAAGATGACCGCCTCGCGCCGCGGTATGGCCGCGCGATAGCCGCGATGCACCGGGCCCGTCGCCAGATGCGGACTTGCGGCCACATAGGCTTCATCGCGCCAGGACGCCGACGAAGTCCGAAGCCTGGCGGCGCCGCCGCGGGTGCGGTCCTCCCACTTGCGCCGCGGCGCCATCTCGGCCGGCGCAAACAAACGGCGCAAGCGCGCGGACAGGTCCGCCTGGTAATAGCGGCGCACTGTTTCGTCGCCGACCGTTGCCGTCACTTCGCGCAATCGCGCTTCAAGCGCCGCGCGCCGTTCCGGCGTGGCGAAGGGGCCGGCTTCGATTTCTCTCGCCCAGAGCATTTCGGCGAGCGGCCGCGCCGCGGCCAGCACGTCCCCGACCGCTTCCCCGCCGCTTGAACGCACAAGGTCGTCGGGATCCTGGCCGTCGGGCAGCGTGGCGAATTTCAGGCTCTTGCCGGGTTTGACCAGCGGCAGCGCCAGATCGATGGCGCGATAGGCGGCGCGCCGGCCGGCATCGTCACCGTCGAAGCACAACGTTGGCTCGTCGGCGATGCGCCACATCAAAAGCAGCTGCTCGGTCGTCAGCGCGGTGCCAAGCGGCGCGACAGTCGCCTCAAAGCCGGCCATGACCATGGCGATGGCGTCGATATAGCCTTCGACCGCGATGACCTGCGCGCCTTCATGCGCGGCTTTTCGCGCCGCCGCGATATTGTAGAGCGTCGCGCCTTTGTGAAATAGCGGCGTCTCCGGCGAATTGAGATACTTCGCAGCGACCTCCTTTTCGAGCGCCCGGCCGCCGAAGGCGATGACGCGCCCGCGCCAATCGGCGATCGGAAACATCACCCGGTCGCGAAAGCGGTCATAGGGAACGGCGATGTCTTCGCCGCCGACCAGAAGGCCGGCTTCGATCATGTCTTCGACCGGAATTTTCTGCGCGCCGAGATGTTCTTTGAGCGCGTATTGATCGGGGGCCGCATATCCGAGCCGGAATTTCACCTGCGTGGCCGAAGGAATGCCGCGATCGGCGAAATAACCGCGGCCGCGCGCGCCGGCGCGCGACGCCAAATTCGCCTCGAAGAATTTCGCCGCGAGTTCGACGATGTCGTGGAGCGTTCTGCGCCGCTCTTCCTGCGCCTGCGCCTCGCGCGTCATCACCGGCAGCGGGACACCGGCAATCCCGGCCAGACGTTCGACCGCTTCCGGAAAGCTCACGCCTTCGGTCTGCATCACGAAGTCGAAAATGTTGCCGTTCTTCTGCGACGAGAAGTCAAACCACATTCCCTTCTGGTCATTGACGAAGAACGACGGCGTCTTCTCCTTGTTGAACGGCGAGAGCCCTCTCCACTCGCGTCCGGCTTTGCGCAACTTGATGCGCTTGCCGACGACTTCCGACACCGGAAGCCGCGTGCGCAGATCGTCGAGGAATTGCGGCGAGAATCGCATGATGATTCGGCACGATAGCGCGGAAGGCCGCTGGATTTACGGCGGCATAGCGGCCCGACGCTCCAAGGACGAGCCGTGGCGGGGCTTGTCCCAGTTATCCACAGGCGTCCGGCCGCGGAGTGACGCCGGGCCGGGCCTTAGCTGCGCGAGCAGGTTCTTCGGCATCGCGTGCCCTGCCGAAATCAGCGGTCGTCGTCACTTCGCATCGTGGAAGATAATCCCGGCGGTGTGCCGGCGTCCGGAGCGGATGCGGCTGACGCCGTGCCGCAAATTGACCCGGTAATCTCCCCGCGTGCCGCTCACCGGCCGATGATGAACGGCAAAAATGACTCCGTCGCCCTGGCGGAGCGGCACGACCTCGGCACGGGACTGCATGCGCGGCCGCTGCTCGGTGATGACGAATTCACCGCCGGTGAAATCACGCTCCGGCTCCGAGAGCAGGATGGCGACTTGCAGCGGGAAAACCAAGTCGCCGTAAATATCCTGGTGCAGGCAATTGTAGTCGCCCGGACCGTATTGCAGCAGCAGCGGCGTCGGCCGCGATTGGCCGGCCTCGTGGCATCGCGCAAGAAACTCGGCATGCGACGCCGGATAGCGCGCAGCGATCTTCATGCGCGCGTTCCAGTCGTTGGCGATGGCCGCTAGCGGCGGGTAGAGCAAGCTACGCAAGCTCGCAATTTGCTCGGGCAGCGGATAGGAGAGGTATTTGTATTCGCCCCTGCCAAAGCCATGCCGGCTCATGACGATGCGGCTGCGAAAGCCGTCGTCGGCGGCGTAGCGCGCGGCAAGGCCCTCGCAGTCGCGCGGCGTCAAGAGCTTTTCCAGAACCGCGCTGCCGTGCGCGTTCAGGTCGGAACTGACCTGATCCCAGCCGGCCTGCGCGGGGGACTCTACTGTCTGTTCGCCGACAAGATGAAGCTTGGCCTTGGTTGTCATGCCCGCCGTCCCGAAATCGCGATGCAAAGATGATGCACGGATGGTGACGCTTCCTGCCGCGCCGTGACACCCGATTTCTGCCGACTTTTGTTCAGACGGGCGGCGCCGCACGCCAGCCGCTAGCTGTCAGCCGGCGAGCAGCTTCTTCACCAGCGCGCTCGCCTTGGAAAAATCCATGCGCCCGGCATAGCGGTCTTTGAGCGCCGTCATGGCACGGCCCATGTCTTTCAACGTCGCCGCCTCGATCTCCTTGATAAGCTCCGAGATCGCGTGGCCCGCTTCGAGGTCGGAAAGCTGCTGCGGCAGGTAAGCGGAAATAATCTCGATCTCTTCGCGCTCCTGCGTGGCGAGATCGGTGCGGCCGGCCTTCTCGTAGATGTCGAGCGATTCCTGGCGCTGCTTGATCATCTTGCCCATGACGTCGAGAATTTCGGCGTCGGTCAGCGTGACACGTTCGGCAGCGCTGGTTTCGCGCTTCAATATCTCGGCAATGATCAGGCGCAGCGTCGAAACGCGGCGCTTTTCGCCGGCCTTCATGGCCTCCTTGAGGGCATTGTTGATCTGGTCGCGCAACACGGCTATGGCCACTCGCAAATCGCCCGCCGGAAAGCGGCGGGCACACCGTATGATCTAAGACTTTGCCGATGGCGACACAACCGCGACCGACACGTCCATCTTGGGACGATCCCGAACCGACCGCGCTTTTGGTGCTGGCCGACGGCACCGTGCTCGAAGGTTTTGGCTTTGGCGCGACCGGCCGCGCCGCCGGGGAAGTGTGTTTCAATACCGCCATGACCGGCTACGAGGAAATTCTCACCGACCCCTCGTATGCCGGCCAGATCATCACCTTCACCTTTCCTCACATCGGCAATGTCGGCACCAACGAAGACGACATCGAAACCGTCAACCTCGCGGCAACGCCGGGTGCGCGCGGCGTCATTTTGCATTCGGCGATCACCGCGCCGTCGAATTACCGCGCGACGCGCGGCCTCGACCAGTGGCTCAAAAGCCGCGGCGTCATTGGTCTTGGCGGCATCGATACCCGCGCGCTTACCGGACTCATCCGCGAACGCGGCATGCCCAACGCGGTGATCGCGCACGAGCCATCGGGCCGCTTCGATGTCGAGGCGCTCAAGGCCGAAGCCAAAGCCTGGCCGGGCCTGATTGGCATGGACCTCGTGCCGATGGTCACGACCGGACAGCGCTTCACCTGGCAGGAAACGCCCTGGCAATGGGACGGCGGCTACGGCGAATTGAAGGACGCTGAATTTCACGTGGTCGCCATCGATTACGGCATCAAGCGCAATATCCTGCGCCAGCTCGCCGGCAATAGCTGCAAAATCACCGTGGTGCCGGCGCAAACTTCCGCTGCCGACATCCTCTCGCTCAAGCCCGATGGAATTTTTCTGTCCAACGGACCGGGCGATCCGGCCGCGACCGGTGCGTATGCGGTGCCGGTCATCCGCACGCTGATGGAGCAAAAGCCGGTTTTCGGCATCTGCCTTGGTCACCAGATGCTGGCGCTCGCCACCGGCGCCCGCACCATGAAAATGCACCAAGGCCATCACGGCGCCAATCATCCGGTCAAAGACCTGGCGACCGGAAAGGTCGAGATCACGTCGATGAATCACGGCTTTGCCGTCGACCGCGCGAGCCTGCCGGACAGTGTCATCGAAACCCACGTTTCGCTGTTCGATGGCTCGAATTGCGGGCTTGCGTTGAAGGGGCGGCCGGTATTTTCGGTGCAATATCATCCGGAGGCTTCGCCCGGACCGCAGGACTCGCATGGCTTGTTCAAGCGCTTCGTCGGGATGATGCGCGACGCCAAGCGCGAATGAAAATGGTCGCCTGCGATGGATATCGCAGGCGACCTTGAGATGTTTGCCACGATGTTTGTTCGAGACGCTAGCGGCCGTTGTTAATTTTTAAGGTTCGCTTGCGAAGCCGCCTGCCCGTTCGCGGCCAGGAACTCCTGATAGGTGCGACCTGCGTAGTTCTGCGAGGTCGGAGCGGTGGCGACGGCCGGTTGCGCTTCGGTCGCTTCCGAGGACTTGTCGGCGGGCGGGACCGGTGTCGCCGTGTCGGCACTGCCATCCACGCGAGCGCTGGCTGCTTCCTTGGTGCAAACGTCAGCGAACACCACGAGGCCATCCGCCGTGTAGGTCTTGGTCAGGCAGGTGCACGGTCCAGAAACCGGAGTGGCCGGCACGTCATCGACGGCGTCGTCAATCGTGATCCAGCGGCCAAAACGGAACACCAGATGTCCGTGAGGATGGTAGGTCCAGTTGTGGCCAGGATGGCCCGGCCAACGCGGAAAGCGCGGATTGCCGATGCGGCCAGGATTGCCACGGCCAGGATTGAGGATCGGGGTCAGCGTCCGGCCGCCGTTACCCATGCGGGCGCCGCCGAAATTGCCGCCCATGTGGCCGCCGCCGAAACCGCCGCTGGCGACGCGGCCGCCGCCGAAACCGCCGCCAAATCCCCTGGCGTCCGCGGTGGTGGAAGCAAGGCTCGCCGCAGCGATCGTGGCCGCAGTCGCGAGAGCGAAAGTGAGGGTGAGTTTGCGTGACATGGTCGTTCTCCGAGGGTTGGGGTTAAGTCGAATTCCGTTCCAGTACCCATTGGTCGGAGCAGCCGGGAAAAGGTTCAAACTTGGCGCTAAAAATTTGCGCGGCGCCTGGCGCCATCTAAGCGGTTACCACTGCACCAAGCGGACCGGCGGCCAGTTTTCGTCGCCGCATCAGCGACTTACCGATGCCACCCTCGCAAGGAAGTGGCCTTGCCCCTTCCGACTTGCCGGGCGCGGGCCGAACGGGGAAACTGGACGCCTGGCTCCAAAAAGACCGCGCAAATTTTTCTCGATTGCGATTGAACCCGCGCGCCCGCGCCCGCGACTAAAGTGAAGAGCCGACGGCCGCCGATGCAGACGACTTCGGACGAGAATCTGATCGGACGGATCGGCGGCGGCGATCGGCTCGCGATGCAAGTGCTGTACGCGCGTCACCATGTTCGGGTCTATCGGTTCATGCTGCGCATGGTGCGCAACGAGGCGACTGCGGAAGACTTGTTGAGCGATGTCTTCCTCGACGTCTGGCGACAAGCCGGAAAGTTCGAGGGGCGGTCCGCGGTCTCCACGTGGCTTCTGAGCATCGCCCGCTTCAAGGCGCTGTCGGTGCTACGGCAGCGCGGTGAGGAGGAACTGGACGACGAGCAGGCCGGCGCTATCGAGGATCAGGCGGACGATCCGGAGATCACGTTGGCCAAGAAGGACAAGGGTGAAGCGTTGCGGCAATGCCTGACCAAATTGTCGGCCGAGCATCGGGAGGTCATCGATCTCGTCTACTACCACGAGAAATCGGTGGATGAGGTGGCGGCGATCGTCGGTGCGCCGGAGGCAACAGTGAAGACGCGCATGTTCTATGCGCGG
Source organism: Xanthobacteraceae bacterium (assembly GCA_035601915.1). Lineage (GTDB taxonomy): Bacteria > Pseudomonadota > Alphaproteobacteria > Rhizobiales > Xanthobacteraceae > BOG-931. The sequence continues at coordinate 1,513 of DATNNI010000516.1, read as the reverse complement.
AAGAAATTATCCGAGCTCCTGAAGGAGCGTGGCATCGATCGAGGCTGGCCATGACGACGGCAAACGAGAGCGGACGCGGCGATATCGAAGACCTGCTGCCTTGGCATGCGGCGGGAACGCTGAGCCCGCGCGATGTGCAGCGCGTCGAAACCGCGCTCGCCGAAGATCCCGAACTCGCCCGTCGCTATCAGCTTGTGCGCGAGGAATTTGCGCAAACCATTCATCTTAATGAAAGCCTCGGCGCACCATCGGCGCGCGCCGTGGAAGCGCTGTTTGCGAAAATCGACGCCGAGCCGGCGCGTAGCCCGGCGATCTCCGGGAATCTTGGGGCGCGCATCCGCGACTTCTTCGCCACTCTTTCCCCGCGCACGGTCGCCTGGTCCGCTGCCGCGGCGGTGCTCGCTATTGTATTGCAGGCCGGCGTGATCGGCGTCATCCTGGTGAATGAGAATAACGGGCTTGGTTACGAGACCGCTTCGGCACCGTCGGCCATCCCGGGCGACGGAACGTACGCCTTGATCCGCTTTCAGCCGCAAGTGAGCGCCGCCGACATCACCCGCTTCCTCGACGCCAATAAGCTCAACATCGCGGAAGGTCCGTTGGCCGGCGGATTGTTTCGTGTGCGCATCGCACCGACCAAGCTCGCGAAGACCGACCGCGATCGCCTCATCACAACGCTGCAAACCGACCAGGTCGTGAGTTTCATTGCCGCGACACAATGATCGACGCAGGGAATTGGCATGCAAACGAACGCAAAACTGCCACGGCCGCTCGCGGCGCTTATATTCTGCGCCGTGCAGGTGTTCGCCGCATCCTTGGGTCAATCAAGCCCGGCAGATGCATTCGGCATGGGCGGTTTCGGCCGCATGGGCGGCGGCTTCCGCGGGCCCCCGGCCAATGGCCCGATGCGGTTCGCCCCGCGCCAGTATCCTGGCCGTGTTGTCGGCGTCGGCCGGCCGTTCGGTGGAAACAGGAATACCTCCAATGGACCCCGGCACCCGATCGTGGGCACCGGCGGCCCGCCCGCGCTGGGGCCGCCGCTTGCCGCGCGGCTGCCGGTCGCGGGTGGCGGCGCCAGCGGCAGCGGTGTGCCGCCGCCGGGCGAACGACGCTTTGTTGCTGACGAAATCGTCACCGAAGTCCCAGCGAGCGTTACGCCGCAGGCGCTCGAGTCGATGGCGCGCCGCTATAACCTCACGCGCCTTGAATCGATCGATCTGCCGCTCATTGGCAGCACGGTTTATCGCTGGCGCGTCAGCGGACGCCGTTCGGTGGCTGACATTATCGGCACAATCGAAGACCAGCACGCGGTCATCGCCAGCGCGCAGCCGAACTACGTTTTCAGATTGCAGGAAGATGCCACCAAGAATTCGCCGCGCACCGGCGATGACGGAGCGCAATACGCTCTTGGCAAGCTGCAAATCGACCAGGCACATCGGCTCGCGACCGGGAAAAACGTCCCTATTGCCGTGATCGATTCCGAAATCGACGGCAAACATCCCGATCTGGACGG
>DATNNI010000515.1:0-3550 GCA_035601915.1 Xanthobacteraceae bacterium | reverse complement strand
ACCTCGTCGGCGCCGCTCGTGACTGCGTCGGCCGCCGCTTCGATACGCGTGACTTTAAGCGCCGCGGCGCGAGCCGAAAGCGCCGCGACGAGATGACGATTTTCAATGTTGCAGCCGAACGCGTCGAGACCGATTTCCTCGGCGCGGAACATCACCTCCGGCGCACGAACAAGCCGCCGGGTGGAGTCGACAATGCGAATGCTGACGAGGGGCGCGGCGTTGGCGCGGCAATCTTCCCATACGCCCAGCGTCGTGAGCGCGGTAACCGAACCGGCGAGCAGCGCCGTGGTGCGATGATCCTCCAACGGCCGCGGCGCCACAAGCAGCACATCGACGCCGGCCGTTTTGAGCGCGATAGCGCAGACCAGGCCCGCCGGTCCGCCGCCAATCACGACCACCTCGGCCGCCATGCTCTCGTTAACAGAAGCCATTACTGATCTTCGCTGGTTATGCCGGCTTGTGATTTCCCTCCGGGACACTACCAATCGCTGCGGGATTGCGCGAGGCGAAGTATGCAGCCGGTTAAGTCTTCCGGGGAGCCCACGCGGTTGCGTGTCGCCGCTGCATTTTCCGTGCACGTTTTTACCGCATGCGGGGCGGCCTGCGCGCTCCTCGCCCTGTTCGCGGCTTCGGGTGCTCGCTGGACGGAGATGTTCATTTGGCTCGGGGTCGCGCTGATCATTGACGGTGTCGACGGGACCTTGGCCCGGGGGCTCGACGTGCCCGGGGTCCTGCCGCGCTGGTCCGGCGAACTCCTCGACTTTGTCGTCGATTACGCGACCTACGTGCTCGTGCCGGCTTATGCCTTATCCACCGGAGGCATTTTGCCGCAAACGGGCGCCCCGGCGCTGGGCATCCTCATCGCGGTGACCGGCGCGCTTTATTTCGCCGACCGGCAGATGAAAACCGCCGACGGCTATTTTCGCGGCTTTCCGGTATTGTGGAACGTCGTGGCATTTTATCTATTCCTGCTGCGTCCCCCGCCTTGGCTCGGCGCACTCGCCATTATCGCGCTTTGCGCCGCCACTTTCGCGCCGATTTATTTCATTCACCCGGTGCGGGCATCGCGGTGGCGCTGGCTCAACCTGGCGATGCTCCTGTGCTGGGCGGTTCTAGCGCTGTGGGCCCTGACGCAAGATTTGCAGCCGCCCGGCTGGGTCGCGGCCGCACTGTCGGCGATCGCGCTCTATTTCGTCGCCGCCGGCCTTTTGCGCCGCGCCGATTGAACGCTTGCACTCGGGCGGCGACTTCCTATGATCCCGCGCCACAAGCTTGGCGTTCAGGAGAACAGAAAATGGTCGCTGCGGTACGCGTGCACAAATTCGGCGGGCCCGAGGTTCTGACCTACGAAGAGATCGACGTTCCGGCTCCGGGCGCCGGCCAGATCCGCGTCAAGCAGCATGCCTGCGGCGTCAATTTCACCGATGTTTATTTCCGCAAGGGCATGTACCAGCCGCCGGGGGGGTTACCTTTCGTTGCCGGCAGCGAAGGCGCCGGCGAAGTGATCGAGATCGGTTCCGGCGTCAGCGAGTTCAAGGCGGGCGATCGCGTCGCCTATGCGGCCGGGCCGGGATGTTACATCGCGGAGCGGGTTCTCCCGGCCGATCGCGCGATCAAGCTGCCGGCGAATATCGGCTACGAGCAAGCCGCCGGCATGATGCTCAAGGGCCTCACAGTCCAATATCTCCTGCGCCGCACCTTCCGGGTGGAGAAGGGGATGACTGTGCTCATCCAGGCCGCCGCCGGCGGGGTAGGCTTGATCTTCTGCCAATGGGCGAACCATCTCGGCGCTAACGTGATCGGGACGGTGGGCTCCAAGGACAAAGCCGAGTTGGCGCGCGCCAACGGCTGCCATCACACCATCCTTTATCGCGAAGAGGATTTTCCGGCGCGGGTCAAAGAAATCACCGGCGGCAAATTGTGCGACGTGGTCTATGACAGTATCGGCAAGGACACTTATCCCGCATCGCTCGATTGCATCCGGCCGCTCGGCATGTTCGTCAGCTTCGGCAGCGCCTCCGGGCAGATCGACAACTTCAACATCAATCTGCTGTCGGTAAAAGGCTCACTGTTTGCCACGCGTCCGACGCTCAATACCTACGCCGCCAAGCGCGAAGACCTCGTGAAAATGGCGGACGATCTGTTTGCCGTCGTCGGCGGCGGCGCGGTGAAAATCCCGGTGAACCAGAAATACGCGTTGCGCGATGCGGCAAAGGCACACCGCGACCTTGAAGCCCGCACCACCACGGGTTCATCGATCCTGATACCGTGAACGCTCGCGGTCATTCATGAAGATTTGGGGCTATTGGGCGACGTTCGGCTGGTCGGTGCTTGCTTTCATCGTCGGCCAGTTTTTGGCGCTGGCGGTGCTGGTGTGGTGGCGGATCAATGATCTCGATTCGATTCTGACGACACCGTTCGACGGCAAGAGCGTCACGCTCTTCATCGTGATCTCAAACCCGCTCATGATTGCCGTACTCGCGGCAGCGGTGCGGCTCGCACGCGCAGGGCAAGCCGCTTACCTGGCGCTGGTTTTGCCGCGGGCGCGCGATGTCGGGATTGGCATCCTTTGCCTCATCGGGCTAGTCATCATCACCGACTTGGCGCTCTATCTCAGCGGGCGCGATCTGGTTACGGCGTTTCAGTCGCAGTCTTACGCCAGCGCCGCCGCTCAAGGATGGCTGCCCGCGCTTCTCGCCGCCGCTATTGTCGTCGCTCCCGCCGGCGAAGAGATCATGTTCCGCGGCTTTATTTTTCGCGGCTGGGCGCGCTCCGACCGCGCGTTGTGGCCGGCCATTGTGGTGATCTCGTTGTTATGGGCGGCGTTGCATATCCAATACGACTGGACCGGAGTGCTGCAGATTTTCGTCATCGGCTTGTTTCTCGGCTGGATGCGATGGCGCAGCGGCTCGACTTTGTTGACGTTCTTCCTGCACGCCTTGTTCAATGTGGAAGGAACACTGGAAACCGCCGTGCAAGCCTGGTTTTTCTCTTGAATGGCGGTTGCGCCCGTAGCCACTAGAGCCCGATGACTTCTCCCCGAATTGTCATCGCACTCTAGCTTGTTGATGGAGCATGATCTTTTCCGAAAACCGGTTTCCACTCTTCGGGATCATGCTCTAGCCTCGGGTGCGCGGTAGCCCGATCACCGGCGCGGTAAAGCGCGAAATGGCGGAAACCACGTCGTCGAGCGGAAGCGCGCTACCTGGGGTTTCGCTGACAATGGTCGCGAGCACATTCATGTCGCGGCGGAACAGTGAATCGAGCGCCGTCAGCGTGTGGCTGATGGCGCCGCGGTAGCTGCCGGTCACCAAAATCAAAGGCAATTGCAACGCCATCATCACGTCGAGGCTGGTCCGGTGCCCGTCGAGCGGCGCCATGATCCCGCCGACGCCTTCGATCAGCAGGAGGTCGCCGCGCTGCGAAATGGCGTTCTGGCAAAACGCAACCACGGCGTCGACGTCGATGGTCCGCTCCTCTTGCCGCGCCGCGAGGTCGGGCGAAAGCGCCGCGCGAAACCGCCACGGCGAAACGCGATCGATCGATTCAG
>DATNNI010000514.1:0-20177 GCA_035601915.1 Xanthobacteraceae bacterium | reverse complement strand
AATGCACGAACGCGCTGCTTCTTCCGTCAGCCGGGCAAGCCCGTCCAGATAGTACGGCTCTCTCGCCATCGCCTCGTAATCGGCAATGCCGTCGCAATAGAGGCGCTCGTCGCGCGGCCGGCCGCCGAGCACGTCGCCCATTGGCGTGTAATCGATGTCGTCGCCGGCAAGCCGCTTCGCGAGATTGCTTTTCGAGAACCACGGAAACCGCCGCGAGGCCGTTGGGACGCTGCGAACGTCGGCGACGGCGGTTACTCCGGCTTGCCGGAGTAGGGCAACGAAGCGGTCGATCGGAACGTTGGAATGGCCGATGGTGAAGACGTCAAATGACATCGCGGGTGCGCCGATCGCGCCCTTTACACATCCACTTTCAGCGCGGCGATGAAGGCCTCTTGCGGGATGTCGACTTTGCCGAACTGGCGCATGCGCTTCTTGCCCTCTTTTTGTTTCTCCAGGAGCTTGCGCTTGCGTGTCACGTCGCCGCCGTAGCATTTGGCGGTGACATCCTTGCGGAAGGCGCGCACTGTTTCGCGGGCGATGATCTTGCCGCCGATCGCTGCTTGGATCGGCACCTGGAACATGTGCGGTGGAATGAGCTCCTTCAGCTTTTCCGCCATGGCACGGCCGCGCTGCTCGGCGCGCGTTCTGTGCACCAGCATGGCGAGCGCGTCGACTGGCTCGGCGTTGACCAGCATTTGCAGCTTGACCAAGTCGGCCGGCCGATAATCGGTGAGGTGATAGTCGAACGAGGCGTAGCCGCGCGATACCGATTTGAGCCGATCGTAGAAATCGAACACCACCTCGTTAAGCGGCAAATTGTATTTTAAAAGCGCGCGGTTGCCGACATAGGTTAGCTCCTTCTGCTCGCCGCGCCGGTCCTGGCACAATTTGAGTACCGCGCCGAGATATTCGTCGGGCGTCAGGATCGTCGCCTCGATCCACGGCTCGCGCATCTCCTCGATGTGGTTCGGATCCGGCATGTCGACCGGATTGTGGATCTCCAGCTCCTGGCCGTTACGCAGTTTGATCTTGTAGATCACCGACGGGGCGGTCGCGATCAGATCGAGATTGAATTCGCGGTGCAGCCGTTCCTGGATGATCTCGAGATGGAGAAGGCCGAGAAAGCCGCAGCGGAAACCGAAGCCGAGTGCGGCGGAAGTCTCCATCTCGTAGGTGAAGCTCGCATCGTTAAGGCGAAGCCTCCCCATCGCGGCGCGAAGATTTTCGAAATCCGCCGCGTCGACCGGGAAAAGCCCGCAGAATACCACCGGGATCGCCGGGCGAAAGCCGGGCAGGGGAGCCGCGACCGGGTTTCGATCGTCGGTGATGGTGTCGCCGACACGCGTGTCGGCGACCTCCTTGATTGAGGCCGTTAAAAATCCGATCTCGCCGGGTCCGAGCTCGTCGAGTTCGACGCGCTTGGGGGTAAACACGCCGACGCGGTCGACGTCGTAGGCGGCGTCCGTCCCTATCATGCGGATGCGCTCGCCTTTTTTCAGCACACCGTCGACGACGCGGAAAAGAACGACGACGCCGAGATATGTGTCGTACCAGGAGTCGACGAGGAGCGCCTTGAGCGGTGCCGCAGCATCACCCTTGGGCGGTGGCAGGCGATGCACAATAGCTTCGAGGACCTCCGCGACATTGTCGCCGGTTTTCGCCGAAATCAGCACCGCATTGGAGGCGTCGAGGCCGATTACGTCCTCGATCTGCTGTTTCACCTTCTCAGGCTCGGCGGCCGGCAGGTCGACTTTATTGAGCACCGGCACGATCTCGTGGTTATTGTCGATTGCCTGATAAACATTGGCGAGCGTTTGCGCCTCCACGCCCTGGCTCGCGTCGACCACCAGGAGCGAGCCCTCGCAGGCGGCCAGGCTCCTGTTGACCTCGTATGCGAAATCGACGTGCCCGGGGGTGTCGATGAGGTTGAGGACGTAATCCTTGCCATCGCGGGCACGATAGTTCAGACGGACCGTTTGTGCCTTTATGGTGATTCCCCGCTCGCGCTCGATCTCCATGGAATCGAGCACCTGATCGACCATCTCACGCTGGGTCAGGCCGCCGGTGAGTTGAATGAGGCGGTCGGCCAGCGTGGACTTGCCGTGGTCGATATGAGCTATAATCGCGAAGTTGCGTATGCTGTCGATCGGCGTTGTGGACATGTGGCGCAGATAACATCAGCGTTAAGGAGCGGCAAGCGTGCCGCGCGCGGGTTCCCCGTTGGTTTCGTTGCTTAGTTCATCGCGTGGGCTGCCGGCTCGAGTTCGCAAACCTCACGCGACAGGTGTCCGGTGCTGCGCCGCGTCTCCCCGGCACGGAGGGTCCGGACGTTGGCGAGGAAGCCAATGAAGATCGACACCATGCGCCGCATTGACCGGCAGGCCGGTGTGCCGCTTTGTGCGGCGGCCACCGGACTTTCGCGTCTGCAGGCATGGCTTCGGCGCAAATCGGCGCGCCCGCTGCGCCGCATATTGTTCATCGAACTTTCCGAGATGGGCAGCACCGTGCTTGCCGAGCCGGCCATGCGCAAGGCGCGCGAGCGGCTGAACGCCGAACTATTTTTCGTCGTGTTTGCCCGCAATGCCGGTTCGGTGGAGCTCTTGGGCACATTCCCACGGGACCACGTCTACACCATCTCTGACGAATCGATGTTCACGCTTACGCGTGACACGCTCGGCTTTTTGCGGTGGGCGCGGCGGATGGACATCGACACCGTAATCGATTTGGAGCTTTTTTCGCGATTTACCGCGCTGTTGGCTGGATTGTGCGGGGCGGACAGGCGCGTTGGTTTTTATCGCTTTCACGGCGAAGGCCTCTATCGCGGCGAAATGCTCACCCATCGCGTCGCATACAACGCCCACATCCACATCGCCAAAAATTTCATTGCGCTGGTCGATGCGCTGCTCGCGCAATCGCCGACGGTGCCATACGCCAAGACCTTTATTGGCGACGATCAGATCAACGTGAAGATCAAATCGGCGAGCGCGGAAGAGCGCACGCGGATACTCGCTCGCATCGGGTCGCTCACGCCGTTTGACCCGGACAAAAATCGCCTTGTCCTGATCAACCCGAATGCAAGCGAATTGCTGCCGCATCGGCGCTGGGCGGCGAGCCGCTATGCCGAACTGATCGGCCGAATTCTGGGGACTTTTGAGGATGTCGTTGTGCTGATTACTGGCGGCCCGGAGGAGCGCGCCGGCGCCGAACGGCTTGCCACCGCAAATCCGCGTTCGATTTCGTTCGCCGGGCATTCGGCATTGACGGATTTGCCTGCGCTCTATGCTGAGGCCGCGCTCATGGTGAGCAATGATTCAGGTCCGGCCCACTTTTCCGCGGCGGCCGGCCTGCCGACCATCGTGCTGTTTGGCCCGGAAACGCCGAAGCTGTACCTGCCGCTTGGTCCGTCACGCGCCATTTATGCCGGTCTTGCCTGCTCGCCGTGTGTCAGCGCGCACAATCACCGGCAAACGGCCTGTACCGACAACGTGTGCATGCGGGCGATTACGGTAGATGAAGTCTTTGCGGCGGTGGCCGAGCTTCTCCGCGCCTCACGCCCGGCGGAGCTAGCAGCGCGCGCTCAAGCTAATCCCTAGCGCTGAGCGAATGCAGAGGACGCGGCTGTCGCCTTCGCCGATCGCTCGCGCGGCGGCGGCGGTGCCGTCGGGCGAGTTGTCGTCGACGAACACGACTCCCAGTCGCATTCGATGTGCAGGCGTTCCAGCCCCTCGACCAAGAACGGCACGTTAGTGCGCTCATTTGAAGTCGGGACGAGATGCTGAGTTCCGGCGCCGGCCGAACAGCGGCCATCGGCCGTGCCGGTGTCGCCGAAGAAGTCAGCGGCATTATGTCGTCCATGCCTGCCTGCAATAACGCCATCGCGCGGGCTAACGCAATGCAGACTTGCTTGTGACGCCGCGCGAATATCGGCAAAATGCCGCGTGACCATCTCTCATCCTGATCCGGTCGGCAGTCTGCGTCCGCAGGACGCAAAATTTGGCTCGCAGTTGATCCGTTCGGCGGCGCAATTTGTTGCGGCGCGCGCGGAAGGGCGCATCGTTTCCTGGGGCATCGTCGGCTTCATTGCCGTTTGGATGATCTATGACACGGTGTCGCTTTGGCCAGTGGCTCTTCACTGGGACGCCAGCGAAGCGGCCCTATGGGCGCAGCATTTTGCGTTTGGCTATAAACACCCGCCGATGACAGCCTGGCTGTTCACCCTGTGGTTCGCAGTATTCCCGCGCGCCGATTGGGCGGCGCATCTCTTCGCAGTCGTTATCGCCGCCGTCACGCTTGCCGTGAGTTGGCGACTGTCCCGCGACCATCTCGACAAATACAAGGCCCTGTTCGGACTTGCCGCGCTCTCTTTAATACCGCTCCTCACCTTCAAGGCCACCGAATTGAACGCCGGCACGGTAATGATGCCGTTTTGGGCGGCGGCTTTGCTGTTTTATCTGCGTGCGCGCCGCGGGCTCGGCGCGTGGAACGCCCTCCTTGCCGGAGCATTCGCGAGCCTCACCATGCTGGGCAAGTATTGGGCGATTTATCTGTTCGCTGGCATGGCGGTGGCGGCAGTGGCGGGCGCCGATGCGCGGCGCTTTTGGCGCTCGCCCGCACCATACTTGGTGGCCGTCGGCGCGGCGGTCGTTATTGCTCCACACCTTTACTGGTACGTCTCGCAAACCGGCGGGTCCAATTATGAGTTCATGCGCGAGAGCGTCATGAACCAGGCGTCGTTCGGCGCGACGCTCGCGGGTTCGCTGCGTTATCTCCTCGGCGTGATCGCTTACGCGGTCGGGCCGCTTGTACTGCTGGCGGCATTGCGGCCGAGTTCGGCTGTGCTGCGCGACATTGCGTGGCCCGCCGACGCCGAGCGCCGACAGGCTCTGATTTTGTTCGTTGTGCCGATGGTACTGCCGGCGCTGGTCAACCTCGTATTGCCGCATCGGCTGACGGCTGTGTGGACGTACCCCAATTGGGCGCTCTTGCCGGTGGTGCTCTACGGCTCGCGCCAACTGGTTATCAATGCGACGGCGACGGCCGTGGCGGGACTGGTTGCCACGGCGATGGCCCTCGTCGCCCTTATCGCCTCGCCCGTGGTCGCCTATGAAAAGCTTCAGGCTGGTCCCGATCCCAACCGGCCGGACGCACAGCCGGTGGCGATCGCGGCCGCGCGTATCGCCGGCGGTGCGCCGGTTCGACTGTTTTGGGGTTCCGCGGCGTTGGCCAATGGCCTGCCGTTCTATTTACCGGGTGTGCATCCGCTCAATGTGGATCCGTCGTCCCCGATGGGCCGCGCAGCCAGCAAGCGCGAAGGACTTTTGCTTGTTTGCCTGGACGTCGACGCGCTGTGCCGAGCGAGCGTTGCCGCGTTAGCCGGCGGCGATGCGGAACGGCGGTCGGATGATATTGTCATCCGCCACACCTTTTTGGGCTTCACCGGACCGGCGACCAAAGCTCACGTCACGGTCGTGCCGGCCGCCGCTCAGTAGCGGTACTGATCGGTCTTGAACGGTCCTTCGACCGGGATGCCGATATAGGTCGATTGCTTCTGAGACAGCTGCGTTAGCCTCACCCCTATCTTGTCGAGGTGCAGGCGCGCGACTTTCTCGTCGAGTTGCTTCGGCAGCGTGTAGACCTTCTTTTGATATTTGCCCGGATTGGCCCACAGCTCGATTTGCGCCAGCGTCTGGTTGGTGAACGACGACGACATCACGAAACTTGGATGTCCCATGGCATTGCCCAGATTGACCAGGCGGCCTTCCGACAAAAGGATGATGCGCTTGCCGTCCGGGAATTCGATTTCATCGACCTGCGGCTTGACGTTGGACCATTTCAGATTTTTCAAGGCCGCAACCTGGATCTCGCTGTCGAAGTGCCCGATGTTGCAGACAATGGCGCGGTGCTTCATCTCGCGCATGTGATCGATGGTGATGACGTCGAGATTGCCCGTCGCGGTGACGAAGATGTCGGCGCGCGGCGCTGCGTCCTCCATGGTCACGACTTCGTAGCCTTCCATGGCCGCTTGCAGCGCACAAATCGGGTCGATCTCCGAGACTAGGACCCGGCAACCGGCCTGGCGCAACGAAGCAGCTGAACCTTTGCCGACGTCGCCGAAGCCCGCGACCATCGCCACCTTTCCCGCCATCATCACGTCGGTGCCGCGGCGGATGCCGTCGACCAGCGATTCGCGGCAGCCATAGAGATTGTCGAATTTCGACTTGGTTACGCTGTCGTTGACGTTGATCGCAGGGAAGAGAAGCTTACCCTCCTTCTCCATCTGATAAAGGCGGTGCACGCCCGTTGTTGTCTCTTCGGTGACGCCCCGGATTGCGCTCGCGGTCTTGGTGTACCAGCCGGGCTGCTTCACCATCCGCTCCTTGATGGTGGCGAAGAGTACTTCTTCTTCCTCGTTGCCGGGGTGATGCAGCACGTTCGGCGTGCGCTCCGCTTGCGAGCCGAGATGCATCAGCAGCGTAGCATCGCCGCCATCGTCGAGAATCATGTTGGGCGCGCCGCCATCGGACCATTCGAAAATCCGATGGGTGTATTCCCAGTATTCCTTGAGCGACTCGCCTTTGACGGCAAAGACCGGCGTGCCGCCGGCGGCCACAGCGGCAGCGGCGTGATCTTGCGTCGAATAGATGTTGCAGGAGGCCCAGCGGACGTCGGCCCCGAGGGCCGTGAGGGTGTCAATCAGCACTGCGGTCTGAATGGTCATGTGCAGCGAACCGGCAATCCGTGCGCCGCGCAACGGCTGCTCGGGCCCGTATTCCGCGCGGGTCGCCATCAGCCCGGGCATTTCCGTCTCGGCGATAGCGAGTTCCTTACGCCCCCATTCGGCAAGCTCGATATCCTTGACGACGTAATCGTGCGTGGGCGCGGGTTTAGCCTTGGTCGACGTGCTCATGACAAATCCTTCGGGCGCTCTCTGTTGATCTTTTCAAGCGTTAGGCAGATCGCACAGTTGATGGGTGCGCCGCCAGTGGCCGGTTGCGCTCACCGGCACGCGGTCGGCGCGGCGGCACTAAAGACATAAAGATCCCTTTATGTCTATGCTTGAACCGCAACTGTGACGAAGGCGTTCTGCCAATATGCCGGACGAGCCGGATAGAACGTTCAAATCCCTGCGCCAACTCTCCTTAGCCGAGGAGAATTGTACCCGCTGTCCGCTTTACAAGGATGCTACCCAGGCGGTGCCGGGCGAGGGGCCGTATCGCGCCGCCTTCATGCTGGTCGGGGAGCAACCCGGGGACAAGGAGGACCTCGCCGGCAAGCCCTTTGTCGGTCCGGCGGGCCGGATGCTCGATGACGCTCTGCGCGACGCGGGGATCGCGCGCGAAGAAACTTACGTCACCAATGCGGTCAAGCATTTCAAACACGAGATGCGCGGCAAACGGCGGCTGCACAAGCGTCCTAACAACTATGAGGTCGAGCGCTGCAAGATTTGGCTCGATTGGGAGCGCAATCTGGTCAAACCTTCGACCATCATCGCGCTGGGCGTAACGGCGGCGCGCAGCTTAACCGGCCGCACAGTCACAATAAGTCAAGTGCGCGGCAAGGCGGGCGCCATGGCGGACGGGACGCTGCTCGTCGTCACCATCCACCCTTCGGCGCTGTTGCGGATCGAAGACGCCGACGAACGCCACGCGGCTTACTGTAGCTTTGTCGCCGACCTTAAGGCCGCAGCGGGCGCGGTGAAAATGGCGCGAAAAAAGGCGAGCTAACGTTAGCCGCTACGCGGGTGGTGTTTGCGCGGCTCCGCGCGGTGTATTTCGCGTTGCCAGACCGGCCTGAGTCAGCGCTTCTCCGACCTGCTGCATCCGGTTGATCAAATCGGCGGCGGCTGCCGGCGGCAGCACGAGCCGGCATGCCGGGTAACGGCGACCGGTAATCGGTGTATTGGGCTTGATTTCATCCAGGCGCGTGACTGCAAAATCAATTCGCAGCGTTTGCCCGTCGAAAACGAGGCCGCTCACCGAATCCACAAATGTCTCGGCGAGGTCTGGACGATCAACAAGTCGGATTGTCGCCGCCTGCCGGTCGCGCTGCGCCGGCGATGCTCCCGGCGATGTCTGCTCGATGGTCATGGTTTTCTCCGCGGTTTTGAAAAACGTCAGTCGTCTTCGCCGAAACGCGAATTGATCAGTTCGCTTAGCGCGTCGATGACTTCTGCCGCCTGTTTGCCGGTAGCTTCGACACTAATCGCACTGCCCGACGCGGCCGCAAGCATCATAAGTCCCATGATGGATGTGCCGCCCACGGTTTCACCGCCACGCGTGACGCGTACGTCGGCGTCGAATTTTTCCACGGTTTGCACAAACTTGGCCGAGGCTCGCGCGTGCAGGCCCTTCCGGTTGCAGATAACAAGCTTGCGGACGACTGCGCCTTCGGATGAGGATTGGCCTTCCGGCACGGGTTCGTTGCCGCGCTCCTCCGCCACGCTTATTTTCCGCTCAGCACGCGGCTCGCGATTGTCACATATTTGCGGCCGGCGTCTTGCGCGGCGGCTACGGCTTCCGCCAACGGACACTCGCCGCGAACTTTGGCGAGCTTGACCAGCATCGGCAAATTTATTCCGGCGAGAACCTCGACTTTGGGCCGGCTCATCACCGAAATCGCAAGGTTCGACGGTGTACCCCCAAACATATCAGTCAGGATAGCCACGCCATCGCCGCTGTCGACGCGCTTGACGGCTTCAATGATGTCCTTGCGGCGTATCTCGACATCGTCGTCCGGACCGATGGTGACGGCTTCGATCTGGTTCTGCGGCCCGACGACATGCTCGAGGGCCGCGCGGAACTCAACAGCCAGCCGCCCGTGGGTCACAAGCACAAGGCCAATCATGGAACTCCTCGTCGGCGCGTCCCGTTTGCACCGCACGAAAGGGCGCTCATCATGACCATCCAAAGCCCCGGCGCAAGAGGCATTTTTGGCTAAATCCAAGCGCTGCTGCATTGCAATAGGGCAAGCGAAAATCCGCAGACCGGAGACCGGATCGCGCCGTCTATGCCTCTCCGGGAAGTTTATAAGCCGTATGGTTAACCAATCGCCAACCGGCGTTGAAGGCGGTCAAAGCCAGCCATCCTTCGGGGAAGTGAGGAGGGCCATAACGGCAGGCAAGGGCCCGACGCCCGATGCGACGGCAAGTCGCGGTAGCGAAATACCATCGATAAGCGCCTGACGCTGTTCCGGAGCGGGAAGGCGGTTGCTGTCTTCACCGAGGTCGACGACGAGGCCGATAACGGCGCACGGTTCGTAAGGAAGCCGCAGCAGCCCTGTTCCACGAACCTCAATCAGGCCTGCCAATGACTCGGCCGGACGCGCCAACAGACGCCCGCCGGCGGCTGTGAGATGAACGCGGTCGTCGGCTACAAGCCGGGCAAAGCGGAGACCACCGGTGTCGGCGGCGTGGATGAGCTCGAGCGCAAGCTGTGACTTGCCGGAAGCCGACGGTCCACGGATGAGCAGGGCGCGCGCACCGACAAGCACACACGAAGCGTGCACGCTAGCCGATAGCTTATCCATCACGATGCGGGCAGACGCACGACGAAGCGGGCGCCGACGACGGTGGGTGCCCCGTCCGCGTCAAGCGGACCCGCGCGGTTCTCCACCCAAATGGCGCCGCCATGGGCCTCGACGATTTGTTTCGAGATGGACAATCCCAGGCCGGAATTCTGGCCAAATCCCTGGTGCGGCCGGTCGGTGTAGAAACGCTCGAAAACTTTATCGAGCGCATCGGGCCGCACGCCCGGCCCGTCATCATCGACGATAATCTCGACGATGTTCTTGAGGCGGCGGCAGGTTATGCGCACCGTACCTCCGGGCGGTGAGAATGAGCGCGCGTTCTCGATCAGATTGTCGACAACCTGGCCAAGACGGGAATCATGGCCTGGGACAAGGAAGGCGCGGGAGCCGACGCCCTCAAACCGGAGTTTGACGCTGACGCCATCGTCGCGCTTCACTTCGTTGGCGACGGTAACGAGCGTACTAAGCAATTTCGCGAAGTCGACCGGCGCCGCTTCCTCGCGCTGCAATTCTGCGTCCAAACGGCTGGCGTCGGAAATATCGGAGATCAATCGATCGAGCCGCTTGACGTCGTGTTGGATGATGCTGAGAAGGCGGCCGCGGCTCTCATCGCTTCGGGCAAGCGGCAACGTCTCCACCGCCGAACGCAGCGAGGTGAGCGGGTTTTTAAGTTCGTGCGCGACGTCGGCGGCAAAGCTCTCAATGGCTTCAATCCTGCTATACATCGCGTTGGTCATGTCGCGAAGAGTGCCCGACAGATGTCCGATCTCGTCGCGGCGGCGGGTGAAATCGGGGATTTCCACGCGCGACCGAATGCGGCGGCGCACGCTTTCCGCCGCGTCCGCCAGCCGGCGGACCGGCTCGGCAATGGTCCCCGCCAAAAGGATGGACAGTACGACCATCACGCCGGCGGCGACCAAAAAGACTTTCAGAATCGCTAGCCTTTCGGCTTCGACCATGTCGTCGATGTCCGCGCCCTGTGTAGACAGCATCAGCGCACCGCGTACAGCGCGGAAACGCTGCACCGGCACCGCAACAGAGACGATCACATCGCCCCGGTCGTCGATGCGGACCATGCTGGCATTCTGGCCATTCAACGCTTGACCTACTTCAGGATAGCCGCGGCCGTTAGCGGGACCGAGTTCTCGATAGAGCGGTAGGTCGCCGCGCCCAAGCCAGCGGCGCGCGGCGATGAAGACGCGTTCGAGCAAGCCCGGTTTTTCGGCGTTGGGCGCCGGCAAATCGAAACGCAAGACGTCGCCACGGCCGAACAAACTGCGGCTGTCAACTAAGAGAACACCGTCGCGATCGTAGATGCGCGCACGTGTCTTGGTCGGAGAGACCAATCGGCGCAGCACGGGGGCGACCCGCTCGGGATTGATTGGAAAATCAAAACCGTAAAGCGCGTCCTCTGAAGGTCCGTAACTTTCGCCGGGATGCAGTTCGAGCAATTTGTCCGGATCGATGGTGATCGACGAGTCTGTCTCAACTGTCGCCGAGGCGGCGATTGCGCCGGCGATGATCTGACCTTGCACCAAAAGGCTCTGCACCCGCGCATCGATCAAGCCGGCGCGAAATTGGGAAAGAAACGTGATGCCGATCGAGAGGGCGAGCAAGCCGGCGACGTTGAGAAATACGATCCGCCGCGTGAGGCTCGAGAAGCTTTGAACGATGAAGAATTGCCAGATGCGCAGCAGCAAGCCGCCAATCCGGGCGATACCATATCGGCTGCCGTTGGCGCCACGCTCGTCGAGCGCCGCCTCTGTTTGAGCGTCAGCCGGAGTCGGTGCGTTGGTGTCGTTACCGGCCCCTGCGCTTTCTGCGGTTCGATCGAGCACGTCGTCTGCCGGGGTTCGATCAGCCTGCATCCTGCCGATCGGCGGGGTGCGCAAACGCCATTAATAGCGCACGTCGGTGGCCCTCGTCAGGGCCATTCCGGGCGTTAATTCCGGGCGCACGAAAACGCCCGCCCGGCGTCCTACAGCGTTAATCTTCTTTGAAGCGATAGCCGACGCCATAAAGCGTTTCGATCATATCGAATTCAACGTCGCTTGCCTTGAACTTCTTGCGCAAGCGCTTGATGTGGCTATCGATGGTGCGGTCGTCGACATACACCTGATCATCGTAAGCCGCGTCCATTAACGCGTTGCGGCTTTTCACCACGCCCGGGCGGCTCGCCAGGGCCTGCAGGATGAGAAACTCGGTTACCGTGAGGGTGACCGGCTCGTTCTTCCAGGTACAGGTATGACGCTCGGGATCCATGCGCAGGAGCCCGCGCTCCAATACCTTGCTGTCCGTTTCCTTCGGAGCCGTCCCGTCCTTCGGTGATGCGCGCCGCAGCACCGCCTTAACCCGTTCGACCAGAAGCCGCTGCGAAAACGGTTTGCGGATGAAATCGTCGGCCCCCATTTTCAGGCCGAACAATTCGTCAATTTCTTCGTCTTTGGAGGTGAGGAAAATCACCGGCACGTCGGATTTCTGTCGCAGCCGGCGCAGCGTTTCCATGCCATCCATGCGCGGCATTTTGATATCGAGAATGGCAAGATCGGGCGGCGCGGACTTGAAGCCGTCCAGTGCCGAAGCGCCATCGGTGTAGGTGGTGATCCGATATCCCTCGGCCTCGAGTGCGATTGACACCGAGGTCAGGATGTTGCGGTCGTCATCGACGAGGGCGATGGTCGGCATGGCGGCCTTCTGCAATCAGTCGGCCGCAAGCATTAACCGCCTCGGCCCCATAAGCCTTTGAAGACTCATGTAGGGGCGGAAGTGTGACGAGACAAGGCAAAATCGGGGCAATTGCTGGGACGAGGGCGGAGCGGAGGGGGTAACATGGTCCAATCGTCGAAAGCTGACCCATTGCCCGGCTTTATGCCTCACCGTTTGCCGGAAGGCGCCCCGGCCGTGGAATTCGACGCCCAATCCATTGCCAAAACATTGTTGCGCGCGACGCGGGCGGGGACACTCGCGACAATCGACCGCAACACCGGTCATCCCTTCGCGTCGTTGGTTAATGTCGCAACCGATGCTGACGGCTCGCCCTTAATTCTGGTTTCGCGGCTCTCGACGCATACGGCGAACCTCGAACGCGATGGCCGCGCTTCGCTTCTTCTGGCCACGAGCGGCCGTGGCGATCCAGTTGCTCATCCGCGATTAACCGTGCTGGGCACGTTCGCGCCAATTGCCCGTTCAGCGGACGCCGAACCATCGATCCGCAGGCGCTTTCTCGCACGTCATCCCAAATCCGAGCTTTACGCGGGCTTTGCCGATTTTTCGTTCTGGCGAATGCCGCTTGTCTCCGCTCATCTCAATGCCGGCTTTGCTCGCGCCGTCGACCTCAAAGGAGAGGAGATCACGACCGATCTTTCCGGCGCGGAGGGATTGCTCGCCGCAGAAGAGGGTGCCGTCGCGCACATGAACGATGAACACGCCGCCACCGTCCGGCTCTATGTAACGAAGCTTCTCGGGGCCGAGGACGGTCCGTGGCGGCTGACCGGGCTCGATCCCGACGGCCTCGACCTTGCGCTCGGCGACGCCACTTTGCGCTTGCCGTTCCCGGAGCGCGTCACCAGTGCGGAGGCCTTGCGGAAAACGGCGGTCGCACTGGCGGCGGCGGCACGGTCCGCTTAAGTGCCCGAGCATGTGCAAAAGCGTTTAACGGTGCGATGCTTTCGCATTGCAGCGTGGAACGGGCGGCTTAACTCGCCAGTTAGGGTTGCGATGGGGTCTGCCTTGGCACATGCTAAGATGGTGATATAGAAGGCGCGCCGGAGCTCCGGCGGGGCAGCCGGATACAACTAGCTTTCGGCGAAGCTGGACGGATTGCGGAGGTAGGCGTGAACGAAACCGGTCTACGCAATCGCGCTCACGGGGTCGAAAAATTCGGCCTCAAAGATCTCGCAGCCGTTCATTGGAATTTGTCCGACACCGCCCTCGTCGAACACGCAATCGCCAATGGCGAAGGCTTTCTGGTCGAGGGCGGCGCGTTTTGCGCAGAGACGGGGGTCCACACCGGCCGTAGTCCGAAAGACAAGTTCGTCGTCGCCGACTCTCAGACCGAGAAGTCAGTGTGGTGGGAGAAGAACGGACGGCTTTCCGCCGAGCAATTTCAGCTCCTGTTCGACGACTTCATCGCCCACGCCAAAGGCAAGACCTTATTTGCTCAGGATCTCTACGGCGGCGCCGACCCGCGCTATCGGATCAAGACTCGGGTCTATAACGAGCTGGCCTGGCATTCCATGTTTATTCGCGCGCTTCTGATCCGGCCGGAGCGCGCCGAGCTGTCGCATTACGTACCCGACTTTACCATTCTGTCGTTGCCGTCATTCAAGGCCGATCCGAAGCGTCACGGCGTGCGCAGCGAAACCATCATCGCGCTGGATTTCACGCGACGCATCATCCTTATCGGCGGCACGTCCTATGCCGGCGAAATGAAGAAATCCGTATTCACCACGCTCAACTATTACTTGCCGGCCGAGAGCGTGATGCCGATGCACTGCTCGGCCAATGTCGGATCAAGCGGCGATGTTGCGCTGTTCTTCGGCCTTTCCGGAACCGGCAAGACGACACTGTCGGCGGATTCCAACCGCACCTTGATCGGCGACGATGAGCACGGCTGGGGTCCGCAGGGCGTGTTCAATTTCGAAGGCGGCTGTTACGCCAAATGCATCCGGCTTTCCGCGGAAGCCGAGCCGGAAATCTACGCCACCACCAAACGTTTCGGCACGGTTCTGGAAAATGTGGTGTTTGATCCGGACACCCGCATCTGCGACTTCGACGACGAATCGAAGACCGAAAACACTCGCGCTGCATATCCGCTCGACTTCATTCCCAACGCTTCGCGGACCGGCCGCGCCGGAATGCCGAAGAACATTGTGCTGCTTACTGCGGACGCTTTCGGCGTCATGCCGCCAATCGCGAAGTTGAGGCCGGCGCAGGCGATGTATCACTTCCTCTCGGGCTATACCGCCAAGGTCGCGGGCACCGAAAAAGGACTGGTAGGTGTGCAGCCTGAATTCTCCACCTGCTTCGGTGCGCCGTTCCTGCCCCGGCATCCCTCTGTCTACGGCAATCTCTTGCGTGAGCTCATCAGCGCCCACGACGTCGATTGCTGGCTGGTCAATACCGGCTGGACCGGCGGCATTTATGGCGTCGGGCGGCGCATGCCGATCAAAGTGACCCGCACGCTGTTGACCGCCGCGCTCGACGGCTCTCTCAAGAACGTAAAATTCCGCACCGATCCGTATTTCGGGTTCTCGGTGCCGACTCAGCTCCCGGGCGTCGAGCCGCATCTGCTCTGTCCGCAAAAGACCTGGCAGAACAAACTTGAATTCGACCAGACCGCGCGCAAGCTGGTCGGCATGTTCCAGAAAAACTTCGTGCAGTTCGAAGATTACGTCGAAGCCGACGTGCGCGCGGCCGCGCCGGAAGTACGCCTCGCCGCCGAGTGAGGCACTAGAGCGCGATGACTTCTCTTCGAATCGTCATCGCGCTCTAGCTTATTGATGGAGCACGATCTTTTCCGAAAACCGGTGTCCTTTTCGGGATCATGCTCTAGCGCCACGCTTGCCACGGCGTTTCCGGCACCGGCGTCGGCGGAGCTTCCCCGCGTGACCAGGCGAGCAGATTATCGACCAGCAATTGGTCCATCTTCTCGCGGGTATACACCGATGCCGAGCCGAGATGCGGCAACAACACCACGTTATCAAGCGCCAGCAACTTCGTCGGCACCTCTGGCTCATTGACGAATACATCAAGCCCGGCAGCCAAAATCTTGCGCTCCTTGAGCGCCTCGATCAAAGCGCCCTCATCGACCACCGAGCCACGCGCAACGTTGATCAGAATGCCGTCGGGGCCGAGCGCTCCCAGCACTTTGGCGTCGATCATATTTCGCGTCGCCGCCCCGCCGGGCACGATCGCGATCAGGGTATCGACCTCTTTCGCCATGTCGATCAGCTGCGCATAGTGACGGTAGGGAAGGTCGGCGCGCGGCTGGCGGCTATGATAAACGATCGGCACGCCAAAAGCCTCGAGCCGCCGCGCAATGGCTTGTCCGATGCGTCCGATGCCCACCAGGCCGACGGTGCGATTGCGCAACGTCGCCCGGCTCAACGGATAGTTGGCCTTCGGCCATTTGCCCGCGCGCAAATAGCGCTCAGCCTGCGGAAGTTCGCGCACGGTGCAGATGAGAAGCCCGACCGCCGTATCGGCGACCTCCTCGGTCAGTACGTTGGGTGTGTGGGTAACGACGATGCCGCGCTCCGCTGCCGCGGCCGCGTCGATGTGGTCGTAGCCGACGCCGAAACTGGCAATGATTTCGAGATCGGGCAGGCGCGCGTACAAGGCCTCGTTGACCGGTTCGATCGGCGCGCTGACCGCCATGGCGCGCACGTCGGCGATCGACTTCCAGAACGCTTGGCGATCGGTCGCCGCTGCGAGCTGATGCACGGTGAAATCCGCCAAGCCTTTGGCGAGGACCGGACGGAACGGCCCGATCAGCACGAGGTCCGTTGGTTTTGGCGACAAAGCGGCTCCTTAAAACGCGTTGGCGTCCTTCAGATAACAAACGGAACGAGCGAGCGCACCTCGGCGCGATAGCGCGCGTATTGCTCGCCGAAGGTTTCGCTCATGAACCGTTCTTCCGTCTTGAACTTCAGCACGAAGCCTGCCGCAATCAGAGCAAAGGCAAGGAGGCCGCGCCATTCGCCAATTGCAACCGTCGTACCGAGGATTGCCAGAAGCAACCCGGTGTAGATCGGGTGGCGTACAAGACCGTAAGGCCCGGAGCGGATGAGTTCGTGATCCTGCTTGACGGTGACAATGCCGCTCCAATTGCGGCCGAGATGGCGGCGCGCCCAAACGGCCAAGGCGAGGCCTGTGGCGAGCATCACAAGACCGATCCAATAGAACACCATCGATAACGGCAGAAAGCGTTCGGAGAGCCAGGGCAGCGGTTGCCGCTCAAACGCCAGCAAAAGTGCACCGATCACGAGCGGGCCGCGGTTGAGGAAGAGCGAACCGATGCGCTCCCGGCGTTGCGTTCTTTTGACGTTGAGCGCCGCAAAAAACCAATAGGCGAGCCACACCAGCCAGAGAATGGCGAACGGCACGCCATGAACCGAAGAGAGCACGCGCGCTCCGAATATTACACCAGCATCGCGACAGGCGTTTCCAACAGCGCCTTGATCGCAGCCAAAAGCTGGGCGCCGAGCGCGCCATCGACGACGCGGTGATCGCAGGACAGCGTTGCCGTGAGCATACTCGCGAATGCCACGCCCCCATCCGGGCGCTCTATCGCCTGGCGCCGCGATGCGCCGATTGCGAGGATGGTCGCCTGCGGCGGATTGATAATGGCGGCAAACTCGCGGATGCCGTACATGCCCAGATTGGAAATCGCCGACGAGCCGCCTTGATATTCCGCGGGCTTCAGCTTTTTGTCCCGCGCGCGGGCGGCCAGGCCTTTCATTTCGGCGGAAAGCGCGGACAATGATTTCGCCTCAGCGCTGCGGATGATCGGCGCGATCAATCCGCCCTCAAGCGCCACCGCCACGCCGATGTCGGAATGCTTGAAGCGCAAGATTCGGTCGCCGGCCCAGGCCGCATTCGCTGCCGGCACCTGCTGCAGCGCCTGCGCCAGCGCGCGGATGATGAAATCGTTGAGCGAGAGCTTGAACGCCGCCTCGCCGTCGCGATCCTTCGGGGCGCCGGCGTTGGCCTCTTCGCGCAGCGTGATCAAGCGATCGATCGCAATGTCGGTTGTCAGATAGAAATGCGGAATGGTCTGCTTGGCTTGCTGTAGCCGCGCCGCAATGGTCTTGCGCATGCCATCGAGCGGCACTTCTTCGAAGCCCGCCGGATCGTACAGCGCCTTGACCTGATCGACGCCCAAGCCTTCCGCGAGCGGCGCGCGGGCGGCCGGCCGGGGCGCGGCTTCGATGTCGCGCGCAACGATGCGGCCGTGCGGGCCGGAGCCGCGCAGGCGGGACAGATCGATGCCGGCTTCGCTTGCCAGCCGGCGCGCCAGCGGCGTGACCGAAGTGCCGCCGGAAAGCCGCGCCGGCCCGAAATTGCGGGCGGGTGTGCGCACTTCGAAGAACGGATCGAGCTTGATTGGCCCGGCGGCGGTGTGCGCCGGGTTCTCGGGAATGTTTTCGTATCCGGACGGCGGCGACGCGGCCGCTGCCTTAGGTGCGGGCGCAGATGCGGACGGCGCAGATGTTGGGGCTGCAGATTTAACAGGCGCGCTGGCGACGGCGCTTCCCGCAGCGCCAATGACACCAACGACTGCGCCGACTGGCGCAACCTCGCCCTCCGTGACGCGAATTTCGCTGAGCACGCCGGCTTCGATCGCCGGCACTTCCATCGAGACCTTATCGGTTTCGATCTCGAACAGATTGTCGCCCGGCTTGACCGTATCGCCGGCCGACTTGAACCATTTTGTGATTTTGCCCTCGGCGACGGTCTCGCCGAGCTGCGGCATCAGGATGTCCATGGCATTAGCTCGCGCGCACGGTTCATTTGATGCGTTCCCAGGTGACTTCGAGTGGCGCATCGAGAGCGCGCAGAATGAGACGGTCACCATTGAACTCGTAGCGGCGCACCAAGTCGCCGGCGTCGCCCGGCTGGATTGTGCCGTGACGATGATGCGTCACGGTGCCGGCCGCTCCGTCGACGGTATAGGTGCCGAAATAGGCGATGTAATCGGTCACCGCGATCTTGGCTTCTTCCGGCGTCATCACCGGTCCGGCGCGTTGGCGTCTGACATCGGGCGCAACCTGTACCGACATTTCGCCGTGGGGGCCATAATAGATCATGCCCTTCGGGTTGGGGCCGCGATCGAATTTCTCGCCGTTGACCCGCGTACCCGCATAGCGCCAGGCGCCGATCAGCTGCTTTGCCGCTTCCCCGCCCGCCATCGCCGCCGGCGTCACCACGCTACCGATATGTATTGGGTATCCAGGAATTCCATCAGTCCTTCGTGGCCACCTTCGCGGCCGAGGCCCGATTGCTTCATGCCGCCGAACGGCGCCGCCGGATCGGAGACAATGCCGCGGTTCAATCCGACCATGCCGAAATCGAGCTTCTCCGAGACACGCAAGCCGCGTTTCAAATCGTTGGTGTAGAGGTAAGCGACGAGGCCATATTCGGTGTCGTTGGCGCGGGTAACGACCTCGTCGTCGGATTTGAACGTTTGCAGCGACGCGACCGGGCCGAAAATCTCCTCGTTGAGCATTTTGGCGTCGTTCGACACGTTCGACAGCACGGTCGCCGGATAGAAAAATCCGGGTCCCCCCGGCGCCTTGCCGCCGGTCAACACTTTGGCGCCTTTCTTCACGGCGTCGTCGACCAGTTCAACCACTTTGTCGAGACCTTCTTTGTTGACGAGCGGGCCAAGCGCCACGCCGTCGTCGAGGCCATTGCCCATCTTCAAGCCGGACATCTTGGCGGTAAGCTTCTTGGCGAATTCGTCGTGCACTTTTTCATGTACGTAGAAGCGGTTAGCGGCCGTGCAGGCTTCCCCCATGTTGCGCATCTTGGCGATCATGGCGCCATCGATGGCCGCATCGATGTCGGCATCGTCGAACACAATGAACGGCGCGTTGCCGCCGAGCTCCATCGCCGGGCGGATGATGTTGTCCGCGGCTTCGTGCAACAACTTCCTTCCGACTTCGGTCGAGCCGGTGAACGACACCACCCGCACGCGCGGGTCATGAAGCATTGCGCCGACGACTTTGCCGGAAGAGCGCGACGGAATGACATTGACGACGCCGGCTGGGACACCGGCTTCCTCGAGTATCGGCATTAGCGCCAGCATGGTCAGCGGCGTATCGGAGGCGGGCTTGAGCACGACCGAACAACCGGCCGCGAGCGCCGGACCAATCTTGCGCGTCGCCATCGCCGCGGGAAAATTCCATGGCGTCACCAGCACGGCAATGCCGGCCGGCTTATGATGCACAAGGATGCGCGCGCCGGTCGACGGTGCCACCGAATTCTGTCCAACATTGCGGACCGCCTCCTCGGCGAACCAGCGGAAGAATTCGGCCGAGTAGGCGACTTCGCCGCGCGAGTCTGAAAGTGCCTTGCCGTTCTCGATGGTGATCAGCTTCGCCAGCCGCTCGGCGTCGCGCATGATCAGTTCGAAGGCCTTGCGCAAAATCTCGCCGCGCTCGCGCGGCTTCTTCGCCGCCCAGGCCGGAAACGCGGCGCTTGCGGCGTCCAATGCAGCTTTCGCATCCTCGACGGTCGCGCTGGCAACGGAGGCGACCTTGTTCTCGGTTGCCGGATCAATGACGTCAAAACGCCCGCCGTCTGAGGACTTGCGCCACTTGCCGCCGATCCAAAGATCGGTCGGGACGTTGGCCAGGAGGTTGTCGTATCGGGCAGTCATTGTTGAACGCTCACTTGAGATTGTGTTTGCCGTTCTTCAGCTCGACCAGGATGTTCTGATAGAGGCCGCCCGAGAGGTTGCGCAGCTCGTGTTTCTGACCGGCGTCGTTCCAGATCACGCCGCCGACCTTGTCGTCCGCAATGATGGTGTGACCATCGACATTCTCGAGCTCGATCCGGCCGCCGGTGACGTTGATAATCACGTAATCCATGGTGTGGTGGTGCCAGGCCTTCTTGCCGCCGGCCGGCACCTTCATGTCCCAAACGCG
>DATNNI010000513.1:0-10900 GCA_035601915.1 Xanthobacteraceae bacterium | reverse complement strand
AGGACATCAACAGCGAGTTTCCGCAGGCCGATGTCGCTTATGTCATCGGCGCCAACGACGTCACCAATCCCGCCGCCGAGGACGATCCGAAATCACCGATTTACGGCATGCCGGTCCTGCAAGTGTGGAAGGCCGGCACGGTGATGTTCAACAAGCGGTCGCTGGCCTCGGGTTATGCCGGAATCGACAACCCGCTGTTCTATCGCGACAACACCATGATGCTTCTTGGCGACGCCAAGAAGATGACGGAACAAATCGCCAAGGCGATTTGAGCACGAGCCGCTTGCGAAAGAGCAAGCGGACACTGATCTAGTCGTTTATGAGCGTCGACCCTTCGCTGCCTAATCCGCCATTGCGGCGCTCCGCCCGATCGTCTTCAGCCGGCCGGCCAAATCGTTGGCTGTTGCGGCTCGTCGCTATTCCCGTCCTTGCTGGAGCGGGCTTGCTGATCTATCGCGGACTGCAAGAGCGCTTCGTGTTGCCGGACTGCGATTCAAACCGCGCCAAGGAAACGCTCACCAGCGTCCTTAAAGGGCTCGACTCCGCGCCGCTGCGCTACGAGCCGATCAATACTGTTTCCAGGAACGACAAAGAAGTGGTCTGCAATGCGGCGCTGCCGCTGTCAGACGGCGCCACCCTCAATGTCGATTATCGTTTCTTCTGGCAAGGCAGCTCGGCGCAGATGAGATACTCGATCTCGCGCAGCGAGCCGAAGGCATCAAACAACAACGCACCCGCGGCGCCGCTCCGCTGAGAGAGCGGCAATGACGGCGCACGGTTTCGAATGGCGGTGTTTGTTAGCTCGCCGGCGCCAGCAAATTAAATCGCTGACGGTACGCGATAGGCGGCGAGAAAAGCGCGCACCGCAACGCCAACATTTCGTTCGATCTGCTCGAGGTCCGGCGCCGGCGCAAAATTGAACACGATCGGCTTGAACAGCGCAGCATGGGTGGCTTCCATGAACTGCGCAGCGGCGATGCCGATGTCTTCTATCTGAAGAACGCCGGCATCGACTTGCGCGCTAAAATATTCCGCGAGCCGCGCAATTCCACGCGCCGGTCCGCTCTCATAGAACTTGCGGCCGACCTCCGGCATGCGCTCCGCGATAGCGATGACGGTACGGATTGCCTGTGCCTTTTCAGGCCGGCACAAAAATTTGACGTAGGCCACTCCCAGCCGCTTGAGCACCGCTTCGACGTCGTGATCGTTCGGGTCGAGATCGAAAATTCCCTCGGCCTGCGCATCGCATTCCTGCTCGACAATGGCCTCGAACAATTCCTCCTTGTGCTTGAAATACACATAGAGGGTGCCCTTGGAGACGCCGG
Source organism: Xanthobacteraceae bacterium (assembly GCA_035601915.1). Lineage (GTDB taxonomy): Bacteria > Pseudomonadota > Alphaproteobacteria > Rhizobiales > Xanthobacteraceae > BOG-931. The sequence continues at coordinate 9,575 of DATNNI010000513.1, read as the reverse complement.
CGGCGCGGGCGATGTCGTTCATGCTGGCCGCGTCAAAACCCTTGGCGAGGAACACGGCCCGCGCGCCATCGATGATCTGACGCTGCTTGGCGCTTTCATCTTCCGCCGGAGCGGTTTCGGGGCGTTCGAGGGTGGCTAAAGCGGTCATTTTTGATCCTCCGAGCTGGTAAGGCAGGCTTCTTCGCTCCCTAACCGCCCGTTTTCGTTACCTTATAGCAGATGGATATATATTGACCGAACGGTTCGGTCAATATTGACTTCCGCGTTTTGCCCCTCTATTTTGACCGAACGGTTCGGTCATCTACGGACCTCAATGGAGTGCGACCCATGTATCGCAACCGCGCCGAGGCCACCTCCGCATTCCAGGTTGTACCCGCGGGCGAAGGCGAAATCTCACCGGCCGAGGCCGTGGAAGCGTTGCCGCGACCGCCGCAAGCGGAAGCACCAGTCCAACCCCTTCCGGTGAAGGTCGCATCGGCGCCGGGACCGGTTCGCAAAGCGCAGCCCAAGCGAACTCGGCGGCGGGTGATGTTCGGCGCCATCGCGCTATTGGCCATCGGCGTCGCCGGTTATTTCGGCTACGGGTGGTGGACGGTCGGACGATTCACGGTGACGACCGATGACGCCTATGTGCAAGCCTACAACACCACGCTTGCCGCAAAGGTCTCCGGCTATCTTGCCAGCGTTCCGGTGACCGACAACACCGTTGTCCATGCCGGCGACGTGATTGCGACCATCGATGACGGCGACTACCGCCTCGCGGTCGACTCGGCGCGGGAGAAAGTCGCCACGCAGACGGCGACGATTGCCCGCATGGGTCACCAGATCGAAGCGCAACAAGCCGCCGTCGCGCAAGCCAAAACACAACTCGCCTCCGCACAAGCCGGGCAGACGCGCGCCCAACTGGAATTCGAACGCCAGGTCTTGCTGGTGGCGCGCGACGCCTCGAGCCGGCAGCTGCTCGAGCAGGCGCAGGCCAATCGGGATCAAGGCGTCGCCGGCGTGCAAGGCGCGCAGGCCGCCATCGAGTCGGCCGCCGCCAATGTTGACGTGCTCAAGGGGCAGCAGCAGGAAGCGATCAGCACGCTCGACGAACTCAAGACCGCGCTCGCCAAGGCCGAGCGCGACTTGTCGTTCACCGTCATCCGCGCACCGATCGACGGCGTCATTGGCAATCGCGCTATGCAGACCGGAGACTTTGTCCAGACCGGGCAGCGGGTCGCGAGCCTGGTGCCGCTCGACGATGTTTTTATCAACGCCAATTTCAAGGAGACCCAGGTTGCGCGGCTTCGGCCAGGCCAAACCGCATTCATCGCCGTCGACGCTCTCCCCGAACACACCATCGAAGGCACGATCGAAAGCTTCTCGCCGGCCTCCGGCGCGGTTTTCTCGTTGCTGCCGCCCGACAACGCCACCGGCAACTTCACCAAGATCGTGCAGCGGTTGCCGGTGCGCATTCACGTGCCGCCGGCCATTGCCCGCGAAGGCCTGCTGCGGCCGGGAATGTCGGTGGTGGTGAGCGTCAACACCAAGGCCGACAAAGCCGCTGCCGACGCCTCGCACACGCAAAACGCGGCGCGCTAAAACACGAGGCCGGTCATGGCCCGAATAACTGGCCAAGCCACCACGTTTCCGCCGGCGGCCGCCCTCCCCGCCGAGGCCGAGCGGGTCGATCCGCTCCGCCTCCTCGCGTTCCTCGCCATGTGCTTTGGCATGTTCATGGCGTTCCTCGACATTCAGGTGGTGTCGGCCTCGCTCTCGGAAATCCAAGCTGGGCTCGCCGCCTCGAGCGACGAGATCACTTGGGTCCAAACCTCGTATTTGATGGCCGAGGTGGTGGCGATTCCACTGTCCGGCTTTCTCGCCCGCGCGCTTGGCACCCGCATCATGTTTGCGACCGCCGCCGCCGGTTTCACCATCGCGAGCCTGATGTGCGGGCTGTCCTCGTCGATGGGCGAAATGATCGTGTGGCGGGCGCTGCAGGGTTTCATCGGCGGCGGCATGGTGCCGACGGTTTTCGCCTCCGCCTATGCCATATTCCCGCGCTCCAAACAGCCGGTGATCACGCCGCTGATCGGGCTCGTCGCCACGCTTGCCCCAACCATCGGGCCGACGGTTGGCGGTTATCTGACCGACATGCTGTCCTGGCACTGGCTGTTCTTTATCAACATCGTGCCTGGCATCGTCGTGACCATCGCGGCGGCTACGCTGATCGATTTTGACAAGCCGAATTGGTCGCTGTTCGAACGGTTCGACATCCTCGGCCTGATTTTTATGGCGCTGTTTCTCGGCGCGCTCGAATACGTGCTGGAAGACGGGCCGCGTTACGACTGGTTCGAGGATTCGACCATCGCATTCGCGGCGGTCGTCTCGGCGAGCGCGGCGGTATTGTTCTTCATGCGCGCGCTGACGGCCGGGCAACCGATCGTCGACCTGCGGGCGTTTTCCGACCGCAATTTCGCGCTCGGCAGCATGTTTTCCTTTGTGCTCGGCATTGGGCTCTACGGCCTGACTTATCTCTACCCGGTGTTTCTCGGCCAGATCCGCGGCTTCAACGCGCTGTTGATCGGCCAGACCTTGTTCGTGTCCGGCATTACTATGTTTCTGACCGCCCCGATTGTCGGACGGCTGATGACCAAGCTCGATCCGCGCCTCATGCTGGCGTTCGGATTCACGGTCGTGGCGATCAGCAACTGGCAGGCGACCTACATCACCAGCAACTGGGAATTTGGTGAACTCTTTATCCCGCAAGTGCTGCGCGGCTTTGGCATGATGTTCGCGATCGTGCCGATCACCAGCATTTCGCTCGGCACGCTCAAGCCGGAAATGCTGAAGAACGGCTCGGGGCTGTTCAACCTGATGCGCAACCTCGGCGGCGCGGTCGGACTCGCGGGCCTCAACACCGTGCTCGACAAGCGCATCGACCTGCACCTGGCGCGGCTGCACGATTCCATCACCTGGTCGCGGCAGCCGGTGGTCGAGGCGCTGCACAATTTCGCCGCACGCATGCCGGGCTCCGACGCACAAAACATGGCGCTGAAATATCTGTTCCTGTTTACGCATCAGCAAGGCATCGTGATGGCCTTTGCCGACGTGTTCCTGCTGCTCGGTCTTCTGTTCCTCGTGTTTGCGCCGCTGGTGTGGTTCATGCGCCGCCCGCCGCCGGTTACCGGACCCGCGCCCGACGCGCACTAGCTCGACCGAAACATCTTGTAGGAGGCCGCTATGCCGACCATCGCGCTGTTCGGAATAAATATCGCCTTCGCTGTCACCGCCTGGGCCGTCGTCACGGCACTGTATATCTGGCCGGCATTGCGCGCACGGCCGCGTATCGAGGCGCTGCGTCCGCTGCTTGTCCTGCACGCCTTTCGGTTTGGCGGATTGGCATTCCTGGTGCCGGGCGTCGTCTCGCCGGATTTGCCGGCCGCATTCGCACACGACGCCGCCTTAGGGGACATTATCGCGGCAATTCTGGCTTTGCTTTCGCTCGCAACGCTGCGCAGCAAAGTGGGCATCTTCCTGGTTTGGGTGTTCAACATCTGGGGCAGCCTCGACCTCCTCAACGCGTTTTACCAAGCCAACGCTGCCGGATTGCAGCCAGGCCAACTCGGCGCGGCTTATTTCATTCCCACCGCATTCGTGCCGCTTCTGCTCGTCACGCATGGGCTCGTATTCAGGATTCTGCTGCAAGGCGACCGCGCAGCGGCCCGGGCAACAGCACGTCTCGCTGCATGAGAGCGCTCACTCCTATCGCGAACCGGCCGACGGCGGACCGTACCCGCCCGCGGTCGGCGTCTGGATGACGATCGCCTCGCCGGCGTCGATAATCGTCGCGTCACAACCGCCGAGCTTCTCCGTGCGGCCATCGCGCCGCCGGACCGAGTTTTCGCCGACCTCTCCGTCGCCGCCGCCGCCAAGCCCGAACGGCGGCACGCGGCGGTGCCCTGAGAGAATGGTGCATTCCATCTTTTCCAGGAAACGGATGGTGCGGATAATGCCGTCGCCGGCATTCCAGCGGCCGCGGCCGCCGGACCCTTTGCGGATGTGAAAGTCATCGAGCAGCACCGGAAAGCGGAATTCGAGAATTTCCGGATCGGTCAGCCGCGTGTTGGTCATGTGGGTGTGCACGGCGTCGGTGCCGGGGAAACCTGGCCCAGCCGGCGATCCGGAGCAAATGGTCTCGTAATACTGATAGCGGGCATTGCCTAAATTCAGGTTGTTCATGGTGCCTTGCGCCGCCGCCATGGCGCCGAGCGCGCCAAACAGGCAATTGGTCACTTCCTGCGAAGTCTCGACGTTGCCGGCGACCACCGCGGCGGGAAATTCCGGAGACAGCAGCGACTTTTTCGGGATGACAATGCGGATCGGCCGCAGGCAACCGGCATTCATCGGGATGTCGTCATCGACCATGACGCGAAACACGTAAAGCACGGCGGCGCGGGTCACCGGTTCGGGCGCGTTGAAATTGTCCGGCTGTTGCGGGCTCGTTCCGGTGAAATCGACGGTGGCTTCGCGCTTCTTGCGGTCGACCGCAATGCGCACGCTGATCGTCGCGCCACGATCCGTCGTGATCTGAAACGCGCTGTCGTGGAGCTTGCCGATGACGCGGCGCACGCTTTCAGCCGCATTGTCCTGAACATGCCGCATATAAGCGCGCACCACTGGCAGCCCGAAATGCCGCAGCATGTTGCGCAACTCCTGCGCGCCCTTCTCGTTGGCGGCGATTTGCGCTTTTAGATCGTTGACGTTCTGCAGCGGATTACGGGCCGGGTATTTGCCGCTCTTGAGCAGCGCGTAGGTTTCTTTTTCGCGCAGCCGTCCGCGATCGACGAGCTTAAAATTGTCGATGTAAATGCCCTCTTCCTCGATCGAGGTGGCGTTCGGCGACATCGACCCCGGCGAAATACCGCCGATGTCGGCGTGGTGGCCGCGCGAGGCCACCCAGAACAACACCTTGCCGGCCACGAACACCGGCGTGCAGACGGTGATGTCGGGCAAATGCGTGCCGCCGTTATACGGCGCGTTGATGGCATAAACGTCGCTGGGACGGATTCTGCCGCGGTTCATGCGGATCACAGTCTCGACCGCGCGATCCATCGAGCCGAGATGCACCGGCATGTGCGGCGCGTTGGCGACCAGCGAACCGGCGCCGTCGAACACCGCGCAGGAGAAATCGAGCCGCTCCTTGATATTGACCGAATAAGCCGTGTTTTGCAGCGCCACGCCCATCTGCTCGGCGATCGACATGAACAGGTTGTTGAACACTTCGAGCATGACCGGATCGGCGCGGGTGCCGATGGCGTGAGCGCTTTTGCGCTTTTGCGCGCGCCGCAGCACCAGATGATTCTTTGCCGTCAACCGGGCTTGCCAGCCGTGCTCGACGACCACCGTTTGATGCGGCTCGATAATGATGGCCGGACCACCGACCTTTTGCCCGGGCAGCAGCGTCTCGCGCGTGTAGACAAGGGCGCTTTGCCACTTGCCGCCGGAAAAAAACTTCGTGCGCCGCGCGGGCTTAGGCAACTTGGCTGGCGTGACTTTTCGCGGCTTCTCCTTGAATGTCGCGCCGGCACCGACCGCCTCGACCGATATCGCCTCGATCACCAGCGACTTTTTGCGATCGACGAAGCCGAACCGCGCCTTGTGCGCGCGTTCGAAGGCGGATTTCATCTTCGGCAGCGACACCGGCCGGGGTACGCGCGTTCGCGAGGTATTATAGGCCTCAACAATGATCGGCGTATCAGTACCGGCGTAACGGATATGCGCGCGCGCGTGGACGGCAATCGCGGCGGCGGCAACGCCTTGGCTCAAGACCTCCTGCGTCACTTCGTTAGTGAGTTTCTTCGCAACAGCCTGAAACCTTCCGCGAGCATCCGCGCCGAACGGCTCCTCGATCGCCTGCTGGCGGACACTGCGGATATCGGCCAGCCCCATGCCATACGCGGAAAGGAGCGACGAATAGGGATGAATAAGCACGCTTGTCATGCCGAGCGCATCGGCGACGAGGCAGGCGTGCTGACCGCCGGCGCCGCCGAAGCAATTGAGCGTGTAGCGGGTGACGTCGTAGCCGCGCTGCACCGAGATTTTCTTGATCGCATTCGCCATGTTTTCGACGGCGATGGTGATGAACCCGTCGGCGACCTGTTCCGGCGAGCGGCCATCGCCGATCTCGTTCGCCAAAGCCGCAAATGCCTGTTGCACCGCTTCGGCGTCGATCGCCGCGTTCTGCTGCGGACCAAAAATCTTCGGAAAAAAGTCGGGAATGAGTTTACCGGCCATCACGTTGGCGTCGGTTACGGCAAGCGGGCCGCCGCGCCGATAGCATTTTGGTCCAGGATCCGCGCCGGCGGAGTCGGGCCCGACGCGAAGGCGGGCGCCGTCGAAATGCAGGATCGAGCCGCCGCCTGCCGCCACCGTGTGGATCAGCATCATTGGCGCCCGCATGCGCACGCCAGCGACTTCTGTCTCGAAAGCGCGCTCGTATTCGCCGGCAAAGTGCGAGACGTCGGTCGACGTGCCGCCCATGTCGAAGCCGATGAGCTGGCGGAAACCGGCCTCGCGGCCGGTCGCCGCCATGCCGACCACGCCGCCGGCCGGACCGGAAAGGATGGCGTCTTTGCCGCGAAACAGGTGCGCCGCGGTCAGCCCGCCCGACGACATCATGAACATCAGGCGCGTTCTAGCGGCACCGTCTTCACTCTCCCCTGGAGGGGAAGGCGGAAAATGCGGCGCCACGCCGTTCAGCTCCCCGGCCACCTGACCGACGTAGCGCCGCAGAATGGGCGAAAGATAGGCATCAACGACGGTGGTATCGCCCCGACCGACTAGCTTGATGAGTGGCGAAACCTCGTGGCTTGCCGAGACCTGCGCGAAGCCAAGCTCGCGCGCCAGCGCCGCCACCTGACGTTCGTGGTCGGCATAGCGGTAAGCGTGCATGAACACCACCGCGACGGCCTGGATGCCGTCGGCGAGCGCCCGGCGTAGTTCGCCGCGGACCATTTCGAGGTCGGGCGCGCGCTCAACCGTGCCGTCGGCGCGCACCCGCTCTTCGACTTCGACGACGCGCTCATAGAGCATGTCCGGCTTGACGATGTGGCGGGCAAATATTTTCGGCCGCGCCTGATAACCGATGCGCAGCGCGTCGCCGAAGCCCTTGGTGATGAGCAGAACGGTGCGATCACCCTTACGCTCGAGCAGCGCATTGGTGGCGATAGTCGTTCCCATTTTGACGGCGCCGATTTGCTCCGCCGGCATCGGCGCTCCGGGTGCGAGGCCGAGAAGCCGGCGGATGCCGGCAACGGCCGCGTCCGCATAGAAGTCCGGATTTTCCGAGAGCAGTTTATGGGTGACGAGTTCGCCGTCCGGTCGCCGGCCGATCACGTCGGTAAACGTGCCGCCGCGGTCAATCCAAAAATCCCATTTCTCCCGCATGCGTCATTTATAGGGAATAATCGGCAAAGCGAAGCAATCCAGGTCGGCGTGCGGCTTGAAATTCTTTGTGCCGTGACCGTTCAAAAGCGGACTTGTTCATGGAGCATGATCTTTTCCGAAAACCGGTATCCACTTTTCGGGATCATGCTCTTTCGCTACTTATTGGTCGCGCGCCAACAGCCCGGCGATGGTCTTGATTTGGTTGCGCGCATATTTCGGCAGCCCGGCACTGATCGAATCGCCGGAGTTGAACGATGATTCGCCCATCAATACCTGCGCGGGGACGAGGTTGCGCAGCACCGGGACGTTCTCGTACTCCTTTTTCTTGTCAAGCACGCTCTCGTCGATCGCAAGCGCCACGAAGGCGGTGACCACGGTTTTGTCGGCTTCGGTTGGGTGGGCCTGGAACACCGCGAACAGCTTTCCGAACTTCATGATCTGATTGACGTAGAAAAGGTTCTGCTCGAGCGCGCCGACCACTGGCGCGTCAATGCCGGTGAGCTGCTTCACGCCGTCCTGGTCGAGGTCCGCGGGCCCGAGTTGCGATAGCTCGCTCTGAAACTCGATGTGGTCGGATACCTTCTTGGCGGAATCGCGCAGCTTGTTCACCAGCAGGATGCCGATCGGAATCCTGCCCTCGAGCTTGTAACTCGATTGGACGCAGATCAGCGGCGTCCGCCCCGTGCACCACTTGCGTTGCGGGTTGTCGTTGCCGGTGCCTTGCGGGTCGTCGAATTTGTCGATGTCGCCCGCGGCGAGCAAGGTGTGTTTAATCGCCGGGTCGATTTTTTGCGCAAACCCGAGCGTCACATAGCGCGATAGATCGAGCGTCCCGGGCGCGCGATCGAGGACGAAGCGCGCCTGCGCGATGTACATGACGAGTTTCTCGGCCATCGGGCCGGCCGGATGGTTGGCGCTTGCCGCTTTGGTAATCGTGGGTTCGGTGTAGCTCGGGAATAGCGAAAGAAACTTCTTTTGAACGGGGTTTGCCTGGGTCCAGTCGGCAAATGGAATAAGATTGTCCGCGCCGGCTGCATCACCCCGAGCATCGTTGAACAGGATGGTGTCAGGCTTGAGCTGCGCCAAATCCGCATTTCCCAGCGAGCGCGAGTCTTCGATACGGAAATCCTGCGCGCATGCGCAGGACAACGACCCTAACAGGCCGACAAGCGCGATGGCATGTCGCATGCAAATTTTCATTTTGGTGGCGTGAAAGTTCAGTTCGCCCGTCCGTCCCAGAAGGATCCGAAAAAGCCGCGCGCCATCGGCTGCGACCCGCGCGACTGCGGCCCCTGACCGGGATAATTCGGCGGCGGCTGACCCGGATAATTGGGCTGCGGACCCTGGCCCGGATAGAAGGAACGCCCATTGGCGAAGCGGTCATCCTCACGCGGCGCGCTCGCCCAATAGCCCTGGCTGCGCGGTTGCACTCCACTCTGACCGCCGGCTTGCGAACCCTGACTATCCGAAGCCGAGGCATCCTCTTGCGGGATCAATTGGTACTGCGTCTCGTTGAAGCGGCCGTCAGCACCGAGGCGAAAATGCTCGATGAAATTGCCCCGGCCGCCGCCGTTAATGCGATTACCGGATGCGTAGTCGATCGGCAGATCGACGAGATGAAGCTGAGCTTCGCGCGACGGCCCATTCAGCGGCGCTTTCGGCGCGATGCCATTCGCCCATATGGTTTCGAGGATCGGCTGGAAGATCGGCAGCGCCACCCGCGCTCCGGTCGCATTCGTGCCGAGCGAACGGCGCTTGCCGTCGCCATTGTCGTAGCCGACCCACACCGCCACCGTCACGTCATTGGTGAAGCCGACGAACCAGCCGTCGACTGCATCTTCCGTCGTGCCGGTCTTGCCGGCAACGTAAGGCGAGAGCGCGCCGATGGCGCGCGCGGTGCCGCGCGCGACCACGCCCTGCAGCATGGTTTTGAGCTGATAGAACGACGTGCGGTCGGCTGCGCCGATAAATGGCAGCGGAGTCTTCGGATATTCATAAACCGTGTGGCCGCCGAGTTCGATCGAGTCGATGCCGTGGGGCTGCGGCCGCCCGCCCTCGTTGGCGACCGCGGCGTAAAACGCCGCGAGGTTGATCATGTGCACCGGCTGCGCGCCGAGCACGAACGGATAATAACGGATGCAGTC
>DATNNI010000512.1:0-12923 GCA_035601915.1 Xanthobacteraceae bacterium | reverse complement strand
GCCGCCGCGCGGGCGAAGGTTCAGCAGGTTCGCAGCTAGCTCGTCATTGCGAGGAGCGAAAGCGACGAAGCAATCCAGATCGGCACGAAGTCTGGATTGCTTCGCTTCGCTCGCAATGACGTCCGGTAATTAGGAGAAACGACATGAAAATTTGCGTAGCGGGGCAGGGCGCCTTTGGCCAAAAGCATCTCGATGCGCTCAAGCGCATTCCCGGCGTCGAGATCGCGTCGCTGGTCGGCGGCAATCAGGACGCCACCGCTCAGGTGGCGAAAAAATACGGCATTCCGCATCACACCGGCGAGCTGCCCGAAGGCATCCAGCGCGCCGACGCGGTGATCCTCACCACCCCGACCAAGATGCATTTCCGCCAGGGCGAGCAGGTGATGCGCGCCGGCAAGCACGTGCTGGTCGAAATCCCCATCACCGACAGCGTCGAAGACGCCGAGGCGCTGGCGCGCATTGCCAAGGAAACCGGCGTTGTCGCCATGGCCGGCCATGTGCGGCGCTTTAACCCCAGCCATCAATGGGTGCACAAGCGCATCAAGCAGGGCGAACTAAAAATTCAGCAGATGGATGTGCAGACCTATTTCTTCCGCCGCAAGAACATGAATGCCGCCGGTCAGGCGCGCAGCTGGACCGATCATCTGTTGTGGCATCACGCGGCGCACACCGTCGATCTGTTCCAGTATCAAACCGGCGAGACGATCTCCGATTGCTACGCGGTGCAAGGACCGATCCATTCGGAACTCGGCATCGCCATGGACATGGGGATCGTCGCCAAGGTGCCGTCGGGGTCCATTCTCACGCTGTCTTTGTCATTCAACAATGACGGGCCGATCGGCTCGTTCTTCCGCTACATCTGCGACAACGGCACCTACAAGGCCTATTACGACGACTTGTCCGACGGCAAGGATCAAAAAATCGATCTGTCGAAAGTCGACGTTTCGATGGATGGCATCGAGCTGGAAGACCGCGAATTCGTCGCGGCGATCAAAGAAAAGCGCGAGCCCAACGCAAGTCTCGCCGAAGTGCTGCCGTGCATGCGCGTGCTGGGTAAGCTTGAAAGCATCATCGACCCGCAACGCAAGGCGCACGCTTAAATTACATTTGCCGCCGCGCTTCGTTGTCGAAGTAAAAGCGCATCGCCACCGTCGCTCGCGGCGATAGCGGCGCCTTGGAGTTTGCGGCGAACAACGAGTGTCCCGCCGTCGGCAGGACGTCGGAGCCGTACAACATCAGAAGTCCGAGAGACAACAGCGCCGCGACGCACAAGGCGCCGACAACGCCTGTCGATATTGACATTTCGTCGGCAATGCGGCGCTTTTCTCTCGCCGAAAGGATCTCCTTTTCGGAGATATCATCGAGTTCGTGCTGCATGGCATCCCAACGCCCGGCGGGGGCAAGGGGTTCCGGCGCGCCAACCCATTGGAACCCACAAGGCCGCCTCGGTATTGGAACAAGGGCCGGCAGGGCTCGATCTGATTTTAAAAGGCGATTTTGTGGACCAAAGAACAGATACGACCGAAGCCAAGGCGGTGGAGGTCGACACCAAAACGGTTAATTTGGCTCTTCAGGGCGGCGGCAGCCACGGCGCCTTTACCTGGGGCGTACTCGATCGCCTGCTGGAAGACGATCGCATCTCTTTTGAAGGCATCAGCGCCTCGAGCGCCGGTGCGGTCAACGCCGTCTTGCTCGCGCATGGCTTGACCGTCGGGGGGCCCGATGCGGCAAGAGAGGCGCTTCGGCATTTCTGGAAACGCCTGTCGGAAAAAACTTCACACGGCATACTGCAGCCGTCGCCGATCGATAGGATAACCGGAAACTTCGGCCTCGAACATTCGCCCGGTTATCTGTTCGTCAACGTCATGAGTTACTTCACCTCGCCCTATCTTTTTAATCCGCTCAACCTCAATCCGTTGCGCACGGTGCTCGAAGAGGTCGTTGACTTTGAGCGGCTGCGCCGCGAGCCGGCGGTGAAGCTGTTTCTCTGCGCCACCAATGTGCGCACCGGCAAGGTGAAGATCTTCAAGACCGACGAGCTCAGTCCGAACCACGTGCTGGCATCGAGCTGCCTGCCGCTGTTGATGCACACGGTGGAAATCGACGGCGAGGCGTATTGGGACGGCGGGTTTTCCGGAAATCCGGCGATCTTTCCGCTGGTCTACGAATGCAATTCGCGCGACGTGGTCATGGTGCACTTGACCCCGGCCGAGCGTCCGGAAGTGCCGTTCACCTCACATGACATCATGAACCGGATGCAGGAGATCGGTTTTAATGCGGCGCTCATCCGCGAGATGCGCGCCGTTGCCTTCATCAACAAGCGCCTCGGCGAGGGCAAAATGGCCGAAGGCAAGGAAATGCTTATCCACGTCATCGAAGCCGAAGACGTCATTCGTGAATTTCCGGGGTCGAGCCGTTTGAACAATTCCTGGGATTTTCTCAGCCATCTGTACGAGGTCGGGCGCAAACGGGCCGACACCTGGCTGACCGACAATTTCGCTCGGCTCGGCGAAGCCTCGACCGTCGACCTTGAGGAGAAGTATTTTTAGACGGGGCCGCCTCCCGGCCGGAAAGCCTGTCGCGCGGGCTTTTTTGTTGCCGCAAGCATGCTATGTGTGGCCCGCCAACGGCGGGCTTTTTTGATTTATTGCGGCGATGAGTACGGATCAGTCGGCGAGTACGCCAAACACCGAGACCGCGCGACCCGCGGGTGAGAAGGTCATCAACCTCGCTCTTCAGGGTGGCGGCAGCCACGGCGCTTTCACCTGGGGCGTTCTCGATCGGTTGCTCGAAGAGCCGCGGCTGTGCTTCGAGGGCATCACCGCAACCAGCGCCGGCGCCTTTAATGCCGTGGCGCTAGCTGACGGTCTGGCGGCCGGCGGCCGCGAGGGCGCGCGGAAAACGCTGCGCAATTATTGGCAAAAAGTAGCTGACATCTCCTCGCGCGGAATCTTCCGGCCCTCTCCGTTCGACAAAGCCGATCCGGATCACGGGCTCAAACATTCGCCGGGCTACCTCTTTATGGAATCGCTGACGTATTTCGCGTCGCCGTATCAGATGAACCCGTTCAATCTTAATCCGCTCAAGGACTTGCTTGCCGAGACAATCGACTTCAAGCGCGTGCGCGAGCAGCAGTCGGTCAAATTGTTCATTTGCGCGACCAACGTCGAAACCGCCAAGGTAAAGGTCTTCCACGGCGACGAGCTCGACGTCGATCACGTGCTGGCGTCGACCTGTCTGCCGCTGATGATGCAAGCCGTCGATATTGACGGCAGTTGTTATTGGGACGGTAGTTTCACCGGCAACCCCGCGATCTTTCCCCTGATCTACGAATGCCAGGCTCCGGATATTCTGATGGTGCACATCACGCCGGCCGAGCGGCCGGGCGTGCCGAAAACATCGCCGTCGATCATGAACCGGATGCAGGAGATCAGTTTCAATGTTTCACTTATCCGCGAGATGCGCACCATCGCTTACGTGACCAAGCTCGTTGAAACCAACAACTTGCCGGATGTCGTGCGCCGGTACGTCCACCTGATCGAGGCGGAGGATTTGATCCGGGACCTGGCCTGGTCGAGCCGATTGAACGGCGATTGGGATTTCCTGAAGCAGCTTCACGACTCGGGGCGGGCGCGGGCCGATGAATGGCTGGCGGCGAATTTCGAGCACATCGGGGTCAAATCGACCCTCGACCTGCAAGCCAAGTACTTCTGATCAAGTACTTTTCGCCAAGTACTTTTAGGCAAGTACTTTTAATTGCCGGAACAGGGCATACCTAAATCCGTTAACCGGCGTAACATCGCCGGCTAGGAAGTCAGGGCAGGAATTCGCTGAACGGGCGTCACGACCGGCCTGGCGGCTAAACGAACGTCCTCCAGGCAAGGCTTGTCGGATCGACTGGCATGGGCATTGTCCGCTTTGCTCTGAGACTGCCTCACACGTTTTATGTGCTTGCAGTGCTCGTCGTGTTCCTGGGCGTGACCGCGATCGCGTCGATGCCGACCGATATCTTTCCCGAAATCAACATCCCGGTCGTCACCATCATCTGGCAGTATACGGGCTTAAGCACGCCGGAAATGGAGCAGCGGGTTACGACCTACAGCGAGTATTCGCTGTCATCGAGCGTGAACGGCATCCGCGACATCGAGGCGCAAACGCTTAACGGCATTTCAGTTCAGAAGGTTTTCTTTCAACCCGACGTCAATCTCGATCTCGCCATCTCGCAAATCGTGGCTGGAACGAATTCCATCCGCGCGCTGATGCCGGCCGGAATTCAGCCCCCGATCGTGGTCCAGTACAATGCGTCGAGCGTTCCGGTGCTGCAGATCGGATTGTCTTCGGAGACGCTCAACGAGCAGCAGCTTTACGACTACGGCATCTATCGGTTGCGCCAACAGCTTGCGCCGATTCACGGCGTCACGTTTCCGACGCCGGCCGGCGGCAAATACCGCCAGATCATGGTCGACATCGATCCGCTCAAGCTCCAGGCCAAGGGGCTTACGCCGCTCGACGTGGTCAACGCCGTCAATGCGCAAAACCTGACGCTGCCGGCGGGTCTCGCCAAAATCGGCGACACCCAGTTCACCGTTCGCACCAACGCGCTGCCGACGACGATCGAGGACCTCAACAACATCCCGGTCAAGTTTGCCGACGGCGCCACGGTGTTCGTGAAGGACGTCGGACAGGTCCGCGACGCCTATGCGGTGCAGCAAAACATCGTGCGCATCGGCGGGCAGCGCTCGGTGCTGCTGAGCGTCATCAAAAACGGCAACGCGTCGACCACCGCCGTCGTCGATGGCGTGAAGAAGCAGCTGGTGGTGTCGCGGCAGGCGGCGCCCGCCGGCATGCAGATCAGGGAGTTGTTCGATCAGTCGGTCTTCGTCAAGGATGCGCTGCAGGCGCTGCTGCGGGAAGGCGCGATTGCCGCCGCCCTGACCGCCCTGATGATCGTGCTGTTTCTCGGGTCGTGGCGTTCCACCGTCGTCGTCATGGTTGCGATTCCGCTCTCCATTCTGAGCTCGCTGATTGTTCTTTATTTCCTCGGCGAGACCATCAACACTATGACGCTGGGCGGCCTGGCGCTGGCGATCGGCATTCTGGTCGACGATTCCACCGTCACCATCGAGAACACTCACCGGCTGCTGGACGAAGAGCACATGGCGCTGCCGGAGGCGACGCTGCACGGCGCCGCCGGGATTGCCGTGCCGACGCTGGTGTCGACGCTGTCGATCAGCTGCGTGTTCGTCTCGGTCGTGTTCCTTCACGGCCCGGCGAAATTTCTCTTCACGCCGCTCGGCTTCGCCGTGGTGTTCGCCATGCTGGCGTCATACGCCTTTTCGCGCACGCTGACGCCGATCATGATCGGCCTTTTGCTCAAAGGCGAGCAGCACGGCGAGCCGCAGGGCGAGGAGGGCGGCAGGCGCGGCTTGTTCTCCAGAATACACCAGCGCTTTGAGCGCGGCTTCGAGAACATGCGCAACAGTTACACAGCGCTGCTGCATACCTTGCTGACCCGGCGGATCATCGTGCCGATCGGCGCGGCCGTGGTGCTGGCGTTGGGCGGGATTTTGTTCACGTTTGTCGGCCGCGACTTCTTCCCGTTGATCGATGGCGGGCAGATTCAGCTGCACGTGCGCGCGCCGGCCGGCACCCGTATCGAGAAGACCGAGCAGATATTCCAGGCGATCGAGGACAAAATCCGCGACGTGGTTCCCGAGCGCGATCGCGATTTGATCGTCGACAATATCGGGTTGCCGGCGCGCTCTTATAACTACGCTTTCGGCGACGGCACGGCGACCGGGCTCAACGATGGCGTCATTTTGGTCGCGCTCAAGGAGGGCCACGCGCCGACGCAAAGCTACGTCGAGAAATTGCGTCAGGTGCTGCCGGCCGCCTTCCCGGAATCGATCTTTTACTTCCAGGCCGCCGACATGGTGACCCAAATTCTCAATTTCGGCATCCCGGCGCAGATCGACGTGCGCACCGTAGGTTACGACCGGCCGAAGAATCTGCGCATCGCCAAGGAGCTGAGGGCGCGGCTGGCGGCGATTCCTGGCCTCGCCGACGTGCACCTCCAGCAGGAAGTCGACGGGCCGGAATTCTTCGCCCAGATCGATCGGGCGCGCGCCACTCAGTTCGGGCTGACCGCCAACAACATCGCACTGAACCTGAATACCAGCCTGAGTTCGTCCGAGCAGGTGTCGCCGAATTTCTGGACCGATCCGAGCAACGGAACACCTTATTTCCTGGCGGTGCAGACGCCTGAATACCGCGTCGACACGCTCAACGCACTCAAGAACACGCCGGTCGCCACCTTTACCGCGGTGACGTCGTCGGGCCGCAACACGGTGCCCGGGCTCCTCAGCAACGTCGCCACCTTCAAGCGCGATACAGTCCCGACCAACTCCAACCAGGCCAATGTGCAGCCGGTCTACGAAATATTCGCCAACGCCGAAGGCCGCGATCTTGGCTCAGTCTCGGGTGAGATCAACAAGGTCATCGCCGAGTATCAGAAGCAGATGTCGCCGGGTAATCGCATCGAAGTCACCGGCCAGATCATCAGCATGAATGACGCGTTCAAGGACTTGGCAATCGGCATTCTGTTTGCCGCGGTGTTCGTTTATCTGCTGATGGTGGTGAATTATCAGACCTGGGGCGATCCGCTGGTGGTGATCCTGGCGTTGCCGGCGACGTTCTGTGGCATCGTCGCCATGCTCTACATCACCAGCACGACGTTGAACGTGCCCTCGCTGATGGGCGCCATCATGGCGATCGGCGTGGCGTCGGCGAATTCGATCTTGCTGGTGACTTTCGCCCGCGAGCAGCAGCTCGAAGGTAAGCCGGCATTCGAGGCCGCGATCGCCGCCGGCCGCACCCGAATCCGGCCGGTGCTGATGACCGCCGCCGCGATGATCGTCGGCATGATCCCGATGGCGATCGGCGGTCCGGGCGAGGAGCAGAATGCGGCCCTGGCGCGGGCGGTGATCGGCGGCTTATTGTTCGCCACGCCGACCACGCTGTTGGTCGTGCCTTATCTGTTCGCCTGGCTGCGCAAGGGCAACGACAATAAGACCGCCCACGGCGTGTTCAAGGAGGAGCCAACGTGAACGACGTCGAGCGATCTCGCGTGCCAGACTCCCGGGCTGAGCAGCCTGTGGAAGCGCGCGAGGCCCGTAAACCCGAAATCTTCGTGCCGCCGGCGGCGGGCACGACGCATGGCGGCCGGTACTTCTTCATCGGCGTCGCCGTGCTGCTGGTGGGCGCGCTGGCTTTCGGCTTCTGGCGACACTATTCGCTGCACGCGCAAGTGACGTCGACCGCCGAGCAGCGCCGGGATTTCGTGCCGAGCGTTCGAGTTGCGCCGGTGCGGGCCAGCGCCAGCACCGTCTCGATCACTTGGCCCGGCACCACCGAGGCGTTCGCGCAGGCGAACATTTCTGCCCGCGCCTCGGGTTACATTTCCAAGCGCAACGTCGACATCGGCAGCCGGGTCAAGACCGGCGATCTGCTCATCGAGATCACGGCTCCGGAGGTCGAGCATCAGATTGCCCAGGGGGAGGGAACGCTGGCGCAACTGGAGGCGGCACAGGTACAGGCGAAAGCCAATCGCGACCTCGCCCAAGTGACGTGGGACCGCGACGCCCCCCTAGTCAAGGAGGGTTGGGTCACCAAACAGCAAGGCGACACCGATCGGCTGAACCTGGAATCCCGTGAAGCCGCGGTCGCCGTCGCCCAGGCCAACGTCGTTGCGCAACACGCGCAACTGAAAGTCCTCACCCAGCAGAAAGATTATCAAAGCGTGGTGGCGCCGTTTGATGGCGTCATCACCCAGCGCAACGTCGATGTCGGCAGCCTGGTGCAGGCCGATGCGGCGAGCGGCACATTCCTGTTCACGCTAATGAAAAGCGATGAGCTCCGCATCCAGCTCTATGTGCCGCAGGACGAAGCCTTGGGCGTTGCGCCCGGGGTGGAGGCCGTGGTGCGGGTGCCGGAAATTCCCGGCCGCGAATTTCTCGGCACGGTGACGCGCATCGCCGACGCCTTGGCGCCGGGCACGCGGACGCTGTTGACCGAGATCGACGTGCCTAATCCCGACCGCGCGCTGTCGCCGGGACTTTATTGCAACGTCGAACTGAAAATTCCGCGCAAGACGCCTTCACTGATCGTGCCGTCGGACGCGGTCGTCTTCAACAGTGCCGGCCTCACCGTCGCCGTCGTGGAAAATGGCGTTGCGCGCTTCCACAAGATCACCGTGGCGCGCGATTTCGGAACGACCGTGGAGGTTACTGCAGGCGTCAAGGAAGGCGACGAGGTCATCCTCAATCCCGCGGTCGATCTGACCGACGGTCAAAAGGTCCAGATCAAGCCCGGCCCGCCCGCGCAGCTGTCTTAAAGCTGAGCGCGGTGCTTAGCTCGGAAACTCGAGCCGGCATTGATTTGCGTTAGCGGGTCCGGCGGCCTTCTCGCCTTCGACCACCGCGCGCACCGTAAAGACGTCGAAAGGATCGTCTTTCGGCGGATGCACTTCGCCGACGAGTATCGGGCTCATCAGCTGGTGATCGGAATTGCGGAAAAAGGTCTTCCCGGTGCCAAGCGCAATATCGGGCGGAAGCGTAAATCCCTGTAGCGCCCGCGCCAGAACGACGGGATCGAGTGATTTCTCCTGGTTGGCGACGGCTGCGAGCGCGCGGACGGCGGCGTATCCAAACCAGTCGCGCGCGCTAGCCGCGCGATTGCTCCGCTTGCGAACGGTGTCGTCGAACGCCTTGACTTGCGGAACGTCCGGCTGGTTCCACCACCATTCCATGGTCCACCATCCAACGCGGGCGGAATCGGACACGCTCAGGATGCTCTCCAGTTCGAACAGCGCCCCGCCGACCGCCATATCCTGGGCCATCCCGAACTGCGCGATCTGATCGAGGCTGCGGGCTTGATCGTCGCCGCCCATGATGTTGATCAGGACTTTCGGACGATACGCACCGGCGTCGAGCAAGAAGCGGGAATAGTCGACGGTGCCAAGCGGAATAAGACTGCCGCCCCATTCGCCGCCATGCTGGCGAAGTTTTTGTTCGAACGCCGCTTGCAACGCGTAGCCGTAGGCGTAATCGGGCGTGAGGAAGTACCATTTCTTGCCGAATTTTTCGATCAGCGTATCGGCGATCGCGTTGGCTTCCATGGTCGCCGACTTGCAGATGCGAAACACGTTCCAGCGGCAGCGCGATCCGGTAATTTCGTCGGTGTGTCCGCCGGTGACGATGTGAAGCTTGCGCCTCTCGTTCGTGACCCGCGCCATGGCCAGCGCCACCGCGGAGTTGACGTTGCCGAGGATGAAGTCGGCTTGGTCGCGATCGATCAGCTCCTTGGTTTTGACAATTCCGGTGTCGGCGTCGTTAGCGGAATCCTCGACCAAGAGCTCGACCTCTCGGCCGAGAATGCCGCCGGCCTGGTTGACCTCTTCGAGCGCTAGCCGCGCGCCGTCGACTTCGGCCGCGGCGAGCTTCGCGTACGCGCCGGTCAGCGGCTCGACCATTCCCAATTTGATCGAGGCTTCGCCGCGGGCGCGAACCGGCAAAGGTGCGGCGATGGTGGCGGCGCTCCAGGCGAGCGCGCCGCCGAGGAGTGTTCGGCGTCTGATCGGCAGTGCGAAGCTGCGGGGCATGTTTTTGATCCCGCAAAGGTTGGCGTTTCCAACCGTGACAATACACCCAATTTCGCGCCCCAGGCATTCAATTAGCCAAGGTCTGAGTTCGCAAAATCGGCCGTGCCGCATGTTATAACGCCGGGCAATGTCGCAAGTTTCGCCCGGCGTGGCCGTTTCTCCCGCGGCCCTGTTCCGCCATCCACCTTTCCTGTTGTTCTTCACCGCCCGCGCGTTTTCGCGATTCTGTTACCAAATCGGCGCGGTCGCGGTCGGCTGGCAGGTCTATGCGCTGACCAACAGCGCGCTCGATCTTGGCCTGATCGGACTGACGCAATTCGTTCCGATGGCGCTGTTGGTGTTTGTCGCCGGTCACGCCGCCGACCGTTTTGACCGCCGCCGCGTTGCCCAGATGTCTCAGATCGTCGCTGCCGTGACAGCAGCGTTTCTGGCCTATGGCAGCTTTGCCGGCTGGCTCGAGGTGCCGGAGATTTTCGCCGCCGTGGCGGTGCTGGGGATGACGGCGGCTTTCGAAAGCCCGACCACCGCGGCCATGCTGCCGCTCGTGGCGCCGGGGGGAATGCTACAACGGGCAACCGCGGTCTCGAGCGCCACTGTTCAGGTTGCGACCATCATCGGGCCGGCGCTCGGCGGCCTGGCTTACGCGGTGTCGCCCGGCGTGCCCTACGCAATCATCACCGTGGCTTGGCTGATTGCGGCTTTCGTCAACGGCGCGATCACGCTCGCGCCGCAACCGGCGCGGACGGAGCCGCCGACGCTGGCAACGCTGTTCGCCGGCGTCGGGTTTGTTCGTCGCAATCCGCTGATCCTCGGAAGCATATCGCTCGATTTGTTCGCCGTCTTGCTCGGCGGCGTGACGGCGCTGATGCCGATCTACGCGCGCGATATTCTTCACACCGGCCCGTGGGGGCTCGGCATCTTGCGCGGCGCGCCGGCGGTCGGCGCGATGGTGATGGCCGCCGCGCTCGCCCGCACCTCCCTGACGCGCCGTGTCGGGCTGCGGATGTTTCAGGCGGTGATCGTGTTCGGCGTGGCCACGGTGGTCTTCGCCTTATCGCAATGGCTGTGGCTCTCGCTGATCGCGCTGGCCGTCTTAGGCGCCGCCGACATGATCAGCGTCGTCATCCGGCTGTCGCTTGTTCAACTGGCGACGCCCGACGACATGCGGGGCCGCGTTGGCGCGGTTAATTATCTGTTCATCAACGCGTCCGCCCAGCTCGGCGAGTTCGAGAGCGGCATCGCGGCTTTCCTTCTCGGCGCCGTGCCGGCCGCGGTGCTCGGCGGGCTGGGGACGATCGCGGTTGCCCTTCTATGGATGAAATTGTTTCCATCGCTGCGCGCCGTCGAACGCCTGGAGTGATTGAGCCCTCCCCCATCGGCGCTCCTTGAAAACCGATGGTTAATTGGGCCTTAACCTCGCCCCACCTATGCTATCGAGGTCGCAGTTGCGGCGGGCAGCCCCGCTGTTGATTGATGTACAGGATGACCCGCCAGGCTTTTGTATCGCCCGTTCGCGCGCTTGATACGCGCTCGCCGTTCGTACGGCTGCGTGAGCTTTTGGCTGACATCGCCCCGGGCAAGCCGGCGATCAGCATGGCGGTCGGCGAGCCTCAGCACCCGATCCCGGATTTCGTCGGACCGATCGTCGCCGCGCATGTCGCCGAATTCGGCCGCTATCCCATGAACAAGGGACTGGACGCTTTCGGCGAAGCCGTCGCCAAATGGCTCAATCGCCGGTACGCGCTCGAACGTCCGGTCGATCCGGCGACCGAAGTGCTGGTGCTTGGCGGCACGCGCGAGGGGCTGTTCCTTGCGGCGCTCGCCGCCAAGCGATGGGTCAAGCCGCGCCCGGGCCGGCCGGCCGTGCTTATTCCGAATCCGTTTTACGCCGCCTACGCCGCGGGCGCGATCGCGGCCGATTGCGAGCCGGTTTATCTGCCGGCGACTTCGGCCACCGGTTTCCTGCCTGATCTCGACGTGCTCGACGAAAACCTGCTGGCGCGCACCGTGGCTTTCTATCTGGCCTCGCCGTCGAACCCGCAAGGCGCGGTGGCCGACCGCGCCTATCTGTCGCGGCTTGCGGCAATGGCGCGCCGCTTCGGCTTTCTGGTGTTCTGCGACGAGTGTTATTGCGAAATTTACAGCGACCGGCCGCCGCCGGGCATGCTGCAAGCGGCCGCGCCCGATTTCGCCAATGCCGTGGTGTTTCACTCGTTATCCAAACGCTCGAGCCTGCCGGGCTTGCGCGTCGGCTTTGCCGCCGGCGATCGGCGCTTTCTCGCGGCCTATCTGGAATTGCGCAACGTGGCCGCGCCGCAGGTGGCGATCCCGATGCAACACGTCGCCATTGCCGCCTACGGCGATGAGACGCATGTCGACGCAAACCGCTGGCTTTATCGCGAGAAATTCGATCTCGCCGACCAGATAATCGGCGACCGCTACGGCTATCGGCGGCCGGCGGGCGGCTTCTTTCTCTGGCTCGACGTTGCCGCGCAAGGCGGCAGCGAAGCCGCCACGCTCGCGCTGTGGCGCGAGGCCGGCGTGCGCGTCGTGCCCGGCCGCTATCTTGCGCGCGAGCAGGCCGACGGCAGCAATCCGGGCGCCGACTATATCCGCGTCGCCATGGTGCAGAACAAAGAGATTACTGCCGAAGGGCTGCATCGCCTCGTTGCGGTGTTGGGCTAGCGCATGATCCCGAAAAGTGGAAACCGGTTTTCGGAAAAGATCGCGCGCCAACTACAGCGCATGATCCCGAAAAGTGGAAGCCGGTTTTCGGAAAAGATCACGCGCCAACTAAAAGAGCAGCGCTAGCGCATGTCAACTGTGGACCGCAGCCTTGATGGAATGGCCTTTCTCTCCGGCCAGGTCGGCGCCGTGCTGCGGCGGCGGCTGCGTGAAGTTGGCGGCATTGTTCTCATCACCTTTGCGCTGATGACGGCGCTCGCGCTCGCCACTTGGTCGGTGGACGATCCGTCGCTCAGCCACGCGACCGACGCGCACGTGCACAACCTGCTTGGCCGTCCAGGCGCCATTGCCGCCGATTTGGTGATGCAGCTTCTCGGGCTCGGCTCGCTAGCGCTGATCCTGCCGCTTTCGGTTTGGGGTTACCGGCTCTTGGGTCATCGCCCGGTCACGCGGCGGCGCATACGGATTCTGTTCTGGGTGTTCGGCGCGGTGTTTACGGCGGCATTTGCGTCCTGCCTGCCGCGCGGCGGCCGGTGGCCGCTGCCCTGCGGCCTCGGCGGCGTTGTCGGCGACGCCATAT